>NZ_JBXTEF010000138.1:0-29103 GCF_057495195.1 Cysteiniphilum sp.
ACTATCGTATTTGATATCTCATTCTGAATCGTTTCTAGGTTTTGCTCAGCTAAATTCATCCGTAACTTGCTTATGTTTTAAAGGCAGTAGGGTATTTGTACATAAAGTTCAAGTTAAACTACAGCTGATTTACCCACAAATAACGAATGCGCCCTTTATATTGTCTTTATTTTTTTATGACTTTTAATCATTTTAAAAAAAATATACTTCTTTAAAATTCTTGCTATGAAAGTAATTTTAAATTTAACTTCAATGAATCCATTTGTAGTATTTTTTATAATGTTTACAACAGTGTGTACATGTTACTCAACTGAAGAGCATCTTTATTTTTCGGTAACAAACAAAACTCAAAACACAGTATATTTTGACTACAAAGGTCAAGACGCCATGGCTGCAGATCTGAAACCTCCAAGTCATCTTGCGATAACACCTGGACAAAAAGTGAAATTTCAAGCATTTGGGAAAGATACAGATGAATGGATTATTGGATTTGACATATCCGATGAACTTTCTCTTATCTCTCACATTGAAATTGCTAGAAATCATGGGTTTGGTCCTTCACATGTATTCTTTTTTAGAGGAGCTGGCGCAAAGACTGACTGGGGCATAGGTTGGAACGCATCTAATGTGAGTATTGTATCAACTAATTCTAGGCAAGGTAAAGAATATTTGGGAGCGACTGAAGATTACTATTATGTGGATGTTGCCATTGTACCTGATAGCAAGGAAATATTTAATTGATCTACCCTGTCAATTTGGGCATTAGTATCTACACAAATATATCCTCCATTACATTTTGGAACTGTTGTATCTTTTGGATCCCAAAACTCTGGATACAAGAACTCATAGAAAAGAATATCCACAGCCCACTAAGAATGGCATTGTGAGTGTAGATTTTTCCCCTCTTTAACTGTTTACCACTTAACCTAACCAGAAAATCCAGGGCAATCGCATTTAAATCCCCTGAATGATTTTTCGTAAATACTGTTCATCCCATCCAGCTTTCAAGCGTTTAGTTTTAACGCCAACTTTAGCTGTCTTCTCTTTGTTTATTAAGTTTGATGCAACATGCCTAACGGTACTTAAGTTAGCAGCACTATTACCAACTCTGGCTCGAGAATGGTCTTCATCAAATGACATGTCTAATGACCAGTGCAATTGATTCTCAATGCCCCAGTGTGCCCTAATTGCAGTCGATATCTTATCAACCCTATCAGCACTTAATGAGATAATAAAATACCGTGTTTCTAGGCTTTCTGTATAGCCTGACTCAGCTTCGCTATCCCTAACTTCTCTTTTCGAGGTTATTGCTGTTATGCTTTTTAAATATGGCCAATTATGATGCTCTTGTAACCAATCAATATCACTTGTCGACATTGTCAAACGATGCTCTATTCTTCCATGACCACCGTCTAATGTTTCATGCTGCTTAAACTGCTTTTGAAACTGACCTTTAAACCATAGCACCACATCATTATGTAACGTTCCTTGATTCCCTTTTAAACAAAAAAGATAGTCCCCTCCTTGCTCGACAATTTGCTTAGACAAATCACGTTGACAACCCATTGCATCTGCTGTCACTGTAACACCTGTTAAATTAAGCTTCTTGAGCAGTTTGGGAACGGCTGTAATCTCGTTACTTTTTTCATCAACAACTTGCTGACCTAGTACACATTTATTCTCACATGCCCACGCACTCACCATATAAATAGCAGATTTGTTGCCATCCTTTGTTCCTCGTAGACACTTTCCATCAACTGCTATAATTTCATTATCACTCAATGTGGCAATATCATGCATCCAATGAGTAAAAGACTCGCTAAATTGCTCTGTATCAAGCATGGCAAATACATTACCGAATGTATCATGCGAGGGGATACCATTCTTTAGTTTAAGAACATCTGTTAACCAATCTTTCTTTGCTTTACAAAATGCCTCTATTGCCACCCAATTATCCGCGCCGCAAATAACAGCACTTAAAGTCATAAATAAAATGTCTATCAGCTTATGTTTCTTGCACCTATTAACTCTCGGATCTTTTACTGACTCAAAGTGTGTGAAAATTGATGAAGTTACTGTGTTTTCTGTCATTGTCGGGCTTTATTTTCAGAATTTTTCACAAAATCCACCAAAAATCAATAACTTTTAAATGCGATTGCCCTGCCAGAAAATCCCTAAACGCTTTACTTTCTTCACTATCATTTAGTGCAATACGCCAGCTAAAAACACATGCCATACATACCACTAACAAACGTTTCAAAATACTTAACGCATTATTTTGTTGCCAATGCTCCAACTCATACCCACCTTTTTTCATTAGTTTAAAGAAACTTTCAATGCGCCAGCGCCAGTAATACCAATTGCAAATGGTTTGAGCTTTTTCATCGTTTACATTCGTCAATAGCAGCCATTGAGCTAAAAGGGTGTTATCTGTACTCATTACTCTGCAAACAACTAATCTAACTTGTATTGCCTTTCCTGGGACGCTCTTTTGATAACCCTTCTTCTGACTAGGTTGCGCGGGTCTTGATATGGTTACTATAGTTTCAGCAACTGTGCGTGCGAACTTGTTTTGTACCTTTGTAATCAACTTTATCCAAAGCTTTATAAGGTAATTCATCTGCTATTGCTGATAATTTCTTTGAAACACCTTCATGATCCACATAGTTCGTTTTACGTGCCCTGATTAGCCAACTACTGTCTTCATGAATTTTCCTTATATGCCATATTGAATCCGCTTCTCGATCAACTATATGAACCAAAGGCTTGTCAAAACATTGCTGCTCAGAATGTTCAATTGCTTTGCAAAGCTCATCAAGGTTATTTCGTATTTCTTGTGGCTCATCAGTTTCATAGTAAGTGGCATAACTGCCTTCGGAGTTAACAATCCGCTGTGCAACTGGTGCAATAGGCTCCCCATCAACATCATCTATCCCCTGCATAATGATTAGTATCCATTAATCTTGATATAATCAAAATACATCCGACAGAGCATTTACGCAAGATGTTCACAAACTTGTGTAGATACTAATGCCCAAATTGAGGGGGTACATCATTGTTGCAATATAGCCTTTGCATCCTTTTCAATCATCTTTTGTGCTAACGCTTTACCTAGATTAATAGCATCATCACCAATCAATACTTCGCGCATTAACTGTTTACCATTGCTACTAGCAACCATTGCCGTTAATTGTAAACCCGCTATATTTTTCTCACAAAATGCGGCAATTGGCACATGACACCCGCCCTGTAATTCCTCATTAAAGCTACGCTCTGCTAAGGCGCATACTCTAGCGTCTTCGTTATCAATAGCATTTAATAGTGCTTTAATTTGAGTGTTCAGTGCTAAATACTCAACAACGACAATGCCCTGCCCCACTGCTGGCAGTGAGATATTGACATCAATCAAGCTTTTGATACGCGCACTTAGATCTAAGCGAATCAATCCAGCTGCTGCCAAAATAATCGCATCATATTGCCCATCATCGAGTTTTTTGAGTCGTGTTTGCACATTGCCACGCAAATCGCGAATATCTAAATCTGGTCGATAAGCTAACAGTTGCGCTTTGCGCCTTAGACTGGATGTGCCAACAATCGCACCTTGTGGCAAATCATCAATACTGGAGAAAGCATTCGACACAAAAGCATCTTGCGGATTCTCACGTTGACAGAAAGCACCCAATGCAAAATCTTCAGGCAACTCATACGGAACGTCTTTCAACGAATGAACGGCGATATCCGCACGTCCCTTCGTCATTGCCACTTCAAGCTCTTTCATAAAAAGCGCTTTACCACCGATTTGATTCAATGGACGATCAAGAATTTTATCGCCTTGTGTTTTCATCGTGATAATATCACAAATCAATCCAGGATGTGTTTGCTCTAACAATTTCTTAACGTAATGGCTTTGCCATAATGCGAGCTGGCTATCACGCGAAGCAATAATCAATTTATCTAATTTATTTAATTTATCTGGCTGTATCATTGATCAGCCCATAACATGATTGAATAAAATGGCTAATATCATGAATCTCAGGCATGCAAACGCTATGCTCCATTGGATAGTCATGGAAATCGTGTTTTACGCCTAACTCCTCAAGCTTAGATTTAAGCATTTGACCAGCTACAAATGGTACCACCGGATCATGACTGCCATGCCCTACAAAAAACGGTGTTTGCTGATTAGCATTATTAAGCTTTGTTTTAAAATAATCCCAATCAGGCAAATAAGTTGATAACAGCACAATACCAGCAAATGAGTAAGGCATCGTAAGTCCTGCTAAGGCAGCAATCGCTCCGCCTTGAGAAAAACCTGCAATAACCATATTCTCAGTAGCAATATCGTCATTAATCTGTGCTTTGACAATCTCATCTAGCGCATTTAGTGAATCCTCAATTCCCTTGCAATCCACATCACGTTTTATGTCATCGATGCGTTTTATGTCATACCAAGCACGCATTTCCATACCCATGTTAATCGTCACTGGCTGCACAGGCGCATGCGGGAAAATAAAACGCACATTGGCATCAACTGGCAAATTCAACTCTGGCACAATCGCCTCAAAATCATGTCCATCGGCACCCAAACCATGCAACCATATCACCGCATGTGTCGCTTTTTTCGCTTTTTGTCTTGGCTCAACAACCACTAAATCAAGCATTTTTCCCAATCCATATTACACTTAAGCTTAAAAATGCTGTCATTATGAAACACAATACGCTTGAATGCCAGCAACATACGTGGCAAATTAATACCGTTTGATAATTTAGTAATCAATAAAATTTAGGAGCTAAAACCATGGTTACCCTCATTATTATCGTTGTTATTCTCGCTTTGATTTTTGGCTATGTCTTGATGACTTACAACAGTCTTATTGCTGAAATTGAGGCCGTTAAAAACTCTGAACGCCAAATTGACGTCCAATTGGATCGTCGCGCTAAAGTCTTTGACTCACTCATTAGTGTCGTCAAAAAGTATATGGATTATGAGCAAACAACATTAAAAGACGTCACTACTTTAAGAAATCAGGCAATACATGCCAAGGAAAAAGGGGACTCTGAAACGCGTATGGCAGCTGAGAATGAAATCTCAAAAATCGCGGGTGGCTTAAATGTCCAGTTTGAAAATTACCCTGATTTAAAAGCCAATCAAAATGTTATGCAACTGCAGGAAGAAATTACCTCTACCGAAAATAAACTGGCGTTTTCAAAGCAGTCTTTTAACGATAGCATTGAAAAATACAATGCTCATAAAAAATCAATGATCGCAGGTGTTGTGGTTAATATGTTTAAAAGCAAGCTTGATGAGGACTTCATCTACTGGCAAGTTAGTGATGAGAAACGCCAAGTGCTCGAAGATAGTCGCGTTGAGTTATAAGCCATGTCTGCAATTGATATCAACGGTGTTGATTGGCGTGAAGTCGTTAAGAAGAATACGCGCAAATCGTATATCGTTATCACTTTATTTTTAATTATCTTTTTTGCGCTTGGTTTTTTAATCGATCTTGTTTGGCGCTATGGTCAATATGGTGGCATGATGACTTATGCAGGATATCGTTTAAGCTTCGGTGATATCGCTTATCTTGTGGCGACCTTGAAACTTACACCATGGGCAACGATTATATCTACTGTAATTGCATTTATTTGGCTAATGGCAACTTTTAGTTATTACGATAAAATTATGCTTGCAGGAACCCAGTATCGTGAGATTAATGCGAATGATCCTGACCCACTTTGTCAGCGCATTTATAATGTTACTGAAGAGATGAAGATCGCTGCAAATATGCCCTATATGCCAAAAGTATATTTGATTGAAGCGAATTATATGAATGCCTTTGCTTCAGGATTCTCTGAAAAATCCTCTATGGTTGCGGTAACGCGCGCACTTGCTAATCGCTTAAATCGTGATGAGCTGCAAGCGGTAATGGCACACGAGTTAACCCATATTCGTAACCAAGACATTAAGCTTAATCTATTTACCGTTGTGCTATCGAATATGCTGATGTTTATGATTGAGTTTTTATTTTACTCAACACTTTTTGGTGGCAATCGTAACCGTCGCGATAACAATAATGGTGGCAATGCGATGGCGATTATCTTTATGGTGATTATGTTATTACGTTTCATATTGCCAATTATTACCAGTATGATGGTGCTGTTCTTAAGTCGTACACGCGAGTATATGGCAGACGCAGGAGCGGTTGAGCTGATGCGTGATAACAAACCGATGGCGAATGCGCTGATTAAAATCAGCCAAAATCATAATGAACCGCAAACGGCGCAAAGTTATGCACACAATAGTAATGAACGTATGCGTCGCGCCTCTTATCTTTATGACCCAGCCAGTAGCAAGTTTGCCGCTAACGGCATGGATGATATGTTTTCCACCCACCCAAGTTTGAAAAAGCGCCTAGCTTCTATTGGCGCCAATCTGCGCTAGCTTTGATTGGCTCACCTACTGCTCAAAAGATCATCTATTATTTCTTCGGCACCAATTAAAGGCAATAATCTAAGAATCACGTCTTTAAACACACCTTTTTCTGCTTTAGCAATGAATCGGCATTTGCGCTCTTTCCATGATAACGTTTGCACAATTGATGATGCTACAACAGATGGGTTATCAATATTATTAATGGAGACTTCAGTAGCTCCGCCACGAATAGATGTGCTCACTGGGCAGCAAATAAGTGTCGCTGTTTTTGAATTATATTCTTTGGATGATAAGATAAAAGCAGGGCGATATTTGCCAATTTCCTTGCCTTTTATTGGCTCAAAGTCAAGCCAGATAATATCGTTTCGCTCTGGAATATACTGCTTAGTCATGCCATTCATTGCCTTGAGGCTTAACTATTAAATCTTTGTGACTGCTTTCATCTAAGCCATCAATTAATGATGACTCAGAAAATGGCAAAATTGTTTTTTGTTTAGCTTTGCGTATGAATAAACCATCTGCCTTTATTTCAACATCAACAATCGTTCCAGCCTTAAAGTCCGTTAAATCTCTGAGCGCGCCTGATAATCTAATCCCAAGACTATTTCCCCATTTGAGAATTTTTGCGTTTGTATGCATGATAGACTCCAATCATTCAAGTTATACATAGTATAACAGTCATTTGATAAATTGCTATTAGAGGTCTATATTTTAGTGAGTTTTAAATTCACCTGATATTTTTGTCATTAGCCATGCAAATACTGCTTTAAATCACTGGCTGAATAGATGCTATACATCACAGTTTTATGCGTCACCTTCTTATGTTTACCCGCCTTAAACCAAGGAATATACACCGAAAAAATAACCGCTAATGTCATCAGTAAAATGATTATACGTCTTAACATATCCTCCCCCTTTGGATATTACAGCATCATCTTTAAAAATCTACCCGTGTACGACTGTGCATTTTTAGCTATGCTTGCTGGCGCACCTTCGGCTATAATCTGACCGCCACCATCACCCCCTTCAGGACCCAGATCAATAATCCAATCTGCTACTTTAATTACATCTAAATTATGCTCAATAATGACAATAGTATTGCCTTGCTCACGCAAACGCATAATGACATTGAGTAATTGCTGAATATCATGAAAATGCAGCCCCGTGGTCGGTTCATCGAGAATATACAATGTCTTACCGGTTGCGGTTTTTGATAGCTCTTTGGCTAATTTAACCCTTTGCGCTTCACCACCTGACAAGGTGGTCGCATTTTGCCCCAAAGTAATATACGACAAGCCAACATCCATTAAGGTTTTTAAGCGACGTTTTATTTGTGGCACAGCCGAGAAAAACTCTAAAGCTTCTTCAATACTCATATCAAGCACTTCGCTAATGTTTTTGCCCTTGTATTGAATCTCTAACGTTTCACGATTATAGCGTTTGCCCTGACAGACATCGCATGGCACATAAACATCAGGTAAGAAGTGCATCTCAACTTTTAGTACGCCATCACCTTGGCATGCTTCACAACGCCCACCTTTGACATTAAAGCTAAAACGTCCCACCTGATAACCACGTGAACGGGATTCAGCGGTTGCCGCGAATAACTCACGAATGGGCGTAAAAACACCGGTATAGGTCGCAGGATTTGAACGTGGTGTGCGCCCAATCGGGCTTTGATCAATATCGATAACCTTATCCAGTAGCTCAAAACCTTTGTGTTTATCATAAGCTTGCGCTGTGATGCTATTATTTTTATTCAACAATTTTGCCGCTAAGGGATAAAGCGTGCGATTGATCAACGTTGACTTACCTGAGCCAGACACCCCGGTGACACAAGTTAATAAACCCAAAGGAATTTTTAAATTAACATTTTGTAAGTTATTGCCTTTAGCACCATAGATCTCAACATATTGCCCTTTTTTTGGTTTTAACTTTTTACCACTAATCACAATTTGTTTGCGCTTGGAGAGATAGTCTGCCGTTAATGAGTCTTTATTATCAATGATTTCACTTAAGCGCCCTTCAGCGACAATTTGCCCACCATGAATGCCAGCACCAGGCCCTATATCAATAATATGATCGGCTTGTTTAATCGCATCTTCATCATGCTCAACCACAATCACCGTATTACCCAAATCACGTAAATGATGCAAGGTGTCTAATAGCTTTTGATTATCACGTTGATGTAGTCCAATCGATGGTTCATCGAGAATATACATCACTCCAACCAAGCCTGCACCAATCTGACTGGCTAAGCGTATGCGCTGCGCCTCACCACCTGAGAGTGTATCGGCTTGACGCGATAGATTTAAATAATCCAAGCCAACATTAACTAAGAAGCCCAAACGCGCAAGAATTTCTTTGAGCAAACGCTCGGCAATCACGTGCTTCTGACCCGTAAGACTCAAATTATCTAGCCATTTAACGCTATCTTTAATCGACAGTGCGGTTAATTGCGCGATATTTTTGCCGGCAATAAACACATTACGCGCCCCTTCATTTAAACGCGTTTCATTGCAACTTGGGCATGGTAAATTACTCATCAGTTTACTTAATTCTTCACGAATCATGTTCGAGTCTGTTTCTTTGTAACGACGCTCGAAATTTGCCAATACACCCTCAAATGGTTTCTGTGCTCGATATTCTCTACCACCTGAACTTTTAAAATAAATATTAACCTCAGTTTTTCCTGAGCCATTTAACACCAGCTCTTTTTGTGCATTGGTGAGCTTATTAAACGGGGTATCCAGTGAGAAATCAAAATACCGAGCCAACGCCTCTAATTGCGCAAAGTAATAGCCATTACGCTTATCCCAGCCATGTAATGCACCTTGGTTTAAGCTTAAGTTATCATCAATAATAATCTTATCCGCATCAAAATAAGCCTTAGTACCTAAGCCATCACAGCTTGGGCAAGCACCAATTGGGCTATTGAATGAAAAAATTCTGGGTGCCAATTCCTTAAGCGAGTAATTACAGTGCGGACAGGCATGTTTGGATGAAAAGATAATATCATCTTGTGCGCCATCTAAAAATACAAGCTTCGCAATGCCCGCTGATAAATCTAATGCTGTTTCAAAAGACTCTGCTAAACGCTGTTGGTTTTTCTTTTGTGGCTTAAATCTATCAACTACTACTTCAATCGTATGCTTTTTATAGCGATCCAATTTAGGCGGATCGCTCAACTCATATAGCTCACCATTAATGCGCGCACGCAAATACCCTTCAGCATAGAGCTTTTCCATCAACTGGATGTGCTCACCCTTTTTATCAACAATCACGGGAGCGACAATCATAAGTTTCGTTTCATCATTAAAACTTAACGTATGATCAACCATCTGGCTAATCGTTTGCGCCTTTAATTCAACCTTATGCACAGGACACATCGGCTCACCAATACGCGCAAATAACACACGCAAGTAATCATAGATTTCAGTGACTGTCCCTACTGTTGAACGTGGATTATGCGAGGTGGTTTTCTGTTCAATCGAAATCGCAGGGGACAAGCCTTCAATATGTTCAACCTCGGGTTTATCCATCAAGGATAAAAACTGCCTGGCATAACTTGATAATGACTCCACATAACGCCGCTGCCCTTCAGCGTAAAGTGTGTCAAATGCCAATGATGATTTACCCGAGCCGCTTAACCCTGTAATAACTGTTAATTTATCGCGAGGAATCTCTAAATCGATATTTTTAAGATTATGCGTTTTCGCACCTTTAATTGTGATTTTATCCATGCTGTCATACCGCAAAAAAGAATGAGCAGATTGTAACACAATCATTAAGCAGGTTGAATTATACGGCTAGCACTTCAAACTATAAGCGAAGTAATCAATCAAGAATAAGTTGCACTTTAACTCCCTCACCCGTGCAGTTTAAGCTGCACGACCTCTCCTGCAAGGGGAGAGGCAACCTCGTTACTAACTAAAAAACTCTTGTAAATATGGATTAGGTTTTAAAAGAGCTTATAATTTTTTGACAATCACAATCATAAGGCGCCTCAAAACTCATATTTTCACCCGTTTTGGGATCCTTAAAAGATAAATTAGCAGAGTGTAAAAATAGACGATTAAAGCCTTTTTTTATCAGCACTTGATCTTTATCGGCAATGCCATATTTTTTATCACATACAATTGGGCAATTATATGCCGCAAGATGCACGCGAATCTGATGCGTTCTGCCGGTGTGAGGCATTGCTTCGACCAAAGTGTATTGATCTAATTTTTGCAAGATTCTAACACTGGTTAATGCATCTTTGCCTTCTCTTTTATCAACACGCACCATGCGTTCACCATGTGGCAGTAAGTGTCGCTTTAATGGCAAATCAATCTGCTTGACTTTATTTGACCAACTGCCGTGCACTAGGGCGTGATAAGTCTTTTGGACTTCGCGCTTTTTCAACGCTTCATGAAAATAGGTCAAGATGCTGTATTTCTTGGCAATGATCATGCAACCCGAGGTTTCCTTATCCAAGCGATGTGCCAACTCAAGTTTCTTAGCTTGAGGGCGCAGTTGACGTAAGCGCTCTATTAACCCCGAATTAACACCTGAGCCACCATGAACGGCAATACCAGAAGGCTTATTAATAATCATATAATCCGCATTCTCAAATAAAATGAGTGATTCAAGAAAGGCTAAATGATCATCACTTACCTTAGCGGGCGCTTCTTCCTCAAGGATAAATGGTGGAACACGCACGATATCATCTGGCTTAACACGATAAGTTTGTTTAATGCGCTTCTTATTGACACGTAAATCTCCTTTACGAATCCAGCGATATATCAAGGATTTGGGTAGTTTACTAAACTGCCCAATCAGAAAATTATCAATTCGCTGACCTTCGCGATCAGCATCTACTTCGATATGTTGAACACCTGCCATTCTAGAACTCAACCACGCTACGAATGCTTTCACCTTTTGCCATTAATTCAAAGGCTTGATTAATATCTTCAATTGGCATGGTATGGGTAATAAAGTCTTCTAGCGCAAATTTTCCCTTTAAATAATCGTTTACATATTGTGGTAATTCCGAACGCCCTTTGACGCCACCAAATGCGCTGCCTTTCCACACGCGACCAGTAACCAACTGAAAAGGACGAGTAGTAATCTCTTTGCCTTGACCGGCAACACCGATAATAATTGATTCACCCCAACCTTTATGTGCGCATTCTAGCGCACTTCGCATAACATCAACATTACCGATGCATTCAAATGAGTAGTCAACACCACCTTCGGTCATCTCCACAATCACCTCTTGGATTGGGCGCTTATGATGCTTAGGATTAATACACTCAGTTGCACCAAGCTTTTGCGCTAAAGGAAATTTATCTTCATTAATATCGATGGCAATAATGCGTTTTGCTTGGGCCATCTTTGCACCTATAATCACGGCTAATCCAATACCACCCAAGCCAAAGACAGCGACTGTTGCACCTTTTTCAACTTTGGCAGTATTTTTGACCGCCCCCATTCCTGTCGTTACGCCACAGCCAAGTAAACACACCTTTTCCAACGGTGCTTGTTTATCAATTTTAGCAACGGATATCTCAGGTAACACAGTGTACTCAGAAAAAGTAGAACAACCCATATAGTGATAAATGGGCTGACCGTCTTTAAAAAAACGTGTTGTGCCATCAGGCATTAAACCTTGACCTTGTGTTATACGAATTTTCTGACATAGGTTGGTCTTGCCTGAAAGGCAAAACTTACACGTACCGCATTCAGGTGTATATAAAGGGATCACATGATCACCCACGGCAACAGAGGTTACTCCCTCACCGATTGATTCAACAACCCCCGCACCTTCATGCCCTAAAACACATGGAAACACAGCTTCAGGATCCTCGCCAGATAATGTGAATTTATCCGTGTGACAAACACCAGAGGCATTTATCTTAATGCGTACTTCCCCTTTTTGTGGTGGTAATACATCAATAGTTTCGATTGAGAGAGGTTTATTGGCTTGCCAAGCAACGGCTGCTTTAGATTTTATAGTATGAGACATATCGATCCTTTGTTCCTGCAAAATATTGGCACTTATTATGCGCGAAACCACTGATTCAGCCAAGGATTTCCATATCTTTTTGGCCTATCCCCTGTTAATAAACCAAGTCCTTTGGGTCTATATCGATAAAATCCGGTTCAGGTGTCACATCAAATTGAATGGCATCAATGGTCTTCCTATTTTCTAACTTGGCTTTGCATACCCGATGCATGCCATCCATAATTTGCCCATCGGCACACAGCAAAATCGGGTAACTCAAATCAGCAGCTTGAATAATCTTCATATGCTCAATAATATTCAAGCACGTTGGTTTTTCTTCACCAAATTCATACCAATAACACTGATCTAGCTCTTTAACTTGATCCACTTTAATCGATATTGCTTTTAGGTGCTGCGATTCTTTAACAAGTTTTTTAACATCCCAAATTAAAAGCTGTCCTTTAGCGGACTCTCTAAAGTGATACTGCGTTCTCATTAAACAGTCTGATCTAAGCAGGAATTAGTTTTGCCAAGCTCAGCCATAGCAAGGTTAGTTGCTTTTTGGATCACAACATCTTGTGCTTTGGCATCTTGCTTATCCTGTGTATAGAAAACACTAATTACAATCGGTTTGCATTTGTTTGGCCATATCACACCAATATCATTCGTTGTACCATAATCACCCGTACCAGTCTTATCACCAACGATCCAAGATTTATTAACACCTGCTTTTATGCGCTTATCCCCCGTGGTATTTGTTTGCATCCATTTGATCAATAAATCACGCTGCATAGCAGGAAGAACACTACCCAATACAATTTTATCCAGGCTTTGTGACATGGCTTTTGCTGTTGTTGTATCTCTTTTATCTCCTGGGATGGCAGTATTTAAATAAGGCTCATGGCGATCTAACCTGAAGGTTGTATCACCAATGCTTCGCGCAAATTGGTTTAATTTATCCAGACCACCCAATTGCTTTAATAGTAGGTTTGCCGCTGTGTTATCGCTTAACATTGCTGCATGACATAATGCGCTAACGGTCATGCCTTTACCCAGATTTTTTTGGGTATATGGGGAGTATGCATTAACCATATCTTTTTGTGTATATTCAATCTTCTTTTCAAGCAATTTGGGCTCATTAGCACTCTTTTTTAATATTGCCGCAACAAGCATCAGCTTAAATGTACTGCACATTGGCATGTGTTTATCCGCATGATAATCAACAGCTTGATCATTCGATGTGTCAATGGCACTAATTGCCAATTGCCCACCATATTGTTGTTCAAGCGCCTTAAAATTATCAGTATTTGCAAAGCTCATCAGTGCAACTAACGGCAAGGCTATAGCCACTGTACATTTATTTATTAACTTCATAATACCCCTCATTGATTTTCAATTGACAAAGCTTACAACGCTTATCATCATATCCACAAGCTCATCATAATACCATGCCAAATACAATGCCTAATATCGCTATTTTTGATCTTGATCACACACTTATTTCTGTTGATTGCTCCAACGAATGGGCTAAGTATCTATGTAATCACAAGCTTGTAAACAACCCTAAAACCTTTATGGCAACCAAAGAAGCCTATGATCGCGCCTATCATGCCGGTGAAGTCGATATGCTTGGGTTTTGTCACTTTGTCTTACAGCCTGTTATTGGGCACAGTGAAAGCTCATTACAAAATACATTAAAAGACTTTGCACACTTTATTGTCAAGAGCTTCACTTACCCTAAAGCCCATCAAGCAATTAAGGAGCATTTAGCAAAGGGTGATCAGATTTTATTAATATCCGCAAGCTTAATTGACCTAGTACGCCCCATTGGTCTATTGCTTGGATTTGATCAAGAAAATATTATCGGTGTACAAAGTGTCAAAGAAAATGGCAAACTCACCGGTGGCGTTATCGAACCACTAAGTTTTGGTATCGGCAAAGTTCACTACTATCAACAATGGCTGCAAAAACAACCCGCGACATTTGAGCAAAGCATCTTCTACTCGGACTCAATTAATGACGCACCATTATTAAAGCTTGTTGATAAAGCAATTTGTGTGAATCCAGATCCTAAATTAGCATTATTAGCTCATGATAATACGTGGGAAATAAGAAACTGGCAGCAAATGGGAAACAACTCACGAACAGATCAATGACGTGTATTTTTGATGCGCTCCTTTAGCTCAATAACATCTTTTTGATCAAGACCTGTTATTTCACAAACATCATCAATCGCATAGCCTTTATGCAACATTTTGCATGCAGTTTCTTCTGCTTTCAAACGCGCTCCTTGCTGCATACCTTGTTGCACACCCTTTGCAATCCCTTGTGCTTCCCATTTTTCTGCTACCGTCATAACATCACTCCTTAAACACTACTCATGACTTACTAAGTCTAAAAATTTAATATCAAAACTGTCTTCCAAAAAACGCTTTGTAAACTCTTGTTTATCAAGTGATGCTTTAATAAGTTGTGAAGTGAATAACTTGGGCTGTGAGTTCCTTAGAAAATAGGCATTTTCTCTTGGTTTTGTTACATGCCAATTCACCAAACAAACCCACTCACTATAAGCATCATTTTCCGCCTGATTAAGCATATTGGCAGATAATTCAATATCATATATTGGGTTATCATCGATTCTAATTTCTCTTATTGGAATGGCTTTTTGTGTAACTGTCCCAATACCAACATAGCCATGTCCTTTCAGATAAGCTACGACAATATCACCAACCTCAAATGTTTTCATAGGCTCATTATATTTAGGATGTTGCCCTGCTGATATGAAACCATACCTTACATAATCGTCCCAATTTCTAACTTCGCCTTCACCGACATTGTAGTAATAAATACCATTCTGATAATCAAAACCAGATAAACTAAGATGCATCGTGTCATGAGGTCTAAATTTATTCGCAAAGTGTCCTGTTGAAACATTGGTTAATTGCTTCCCAAGCTTCCATAATAATGTTTTTTCAATCAATAATGCCTGTGATTCGGTTAAATCTTTAGCGATAACTTTAATTATCGGCAATAAACTAGCTTTCTTTATTGCCTTTATACGCTTTGACTTCTCACTATCACTATCCTCATATAAATGAGAATCTTTACGCAACCCTTTGCCTTTACCATAATAAAATTCCTCAAAATTGCGAGGATCTATGTAAACGTAAACATAATAATCACTTTGATTATCCAAGGTTTTTAATCCTGTATATTGTTAAAATACTCATCACTATTCAGGGCGCATATGCGGAAATAAGATCACATCACGAATCGATGCGCTATTGGTGAAAAACATCACTAATCTATCGATACCAATACCTTCGCCTGCAGTTGGTGCTAAGCCATACTCTAAAGCACGGATATAATCAGCATCATAAAACATCGCTTCATCGTCCCCTGCATCTTTCGCGGCTACTTGTGCTTTAAAGCGCTCAGCTTGATCTTCTGCATCATTTAACTCAGAGAAACCATTGGCAATCTCGCGCCCGCCAATAAAGAACTCAAAACGATCAGTAATAAAAGGATTATCATCATTGCGACGCGCTAATGGTGAAACCTCGGCTGGATACTCGGTAATAAAAGTTGGTTGAATCAAACGATGCTCAACCGTTTCTTCAAAAATCTCTGTTTGCAACTTGCCTAAGCCATAGTGTGATTCCACTTTAATGCCTAGCTTTTTAGCGATTGCTATCGCTTGGTCAGAGTCTGCCAACTGCTCTTTAGTGATCTCTTGATTAAAATGTAAAATCGAATCAAACATACTCATACGCACAAAAGGTTGTGCTAAATCATAGTCTTGACCTTGATAATGAATGTCGGTAGTACCTAGCACATCTTCAGCCATCTTACGCAATAAATCTTCGGTTAAATCCATCAGATCTTTATAGTCAGCATAGGCTTGGTAAAACTCAATCATGGTAAATTCAGGGTTATGGCGCGTTGATAATCCTTCGTTTCTGAAGTTGCGATTGATTTCATAAACACGATCGAAACCACCAACAACCAAACGTTTTAGGTAAAGCTCAGGCGCAATACGCAAATAAAGCGGCATATCTAGTGCATTGTGATGCGTTGCAAAAGGTTTTGCTGAGGCACCTCCTGGAATCACATGCATCATTGGCGTTTCGACTTCCATAAAACGATGTTCATCAAAATAACGACGAATAAATTGAATCATTTTAGAGCGCGTCTGGAAAACTTTACGACTCTCACTATTAGTTATCAAATCAACATAACGTTGGCGATAACGCGTTTCTTGATCAGACAACCCATGAAACTTATCAGGCAATGGGCGGATCGACTTAGTTAATAACTTAATGCTCGTTGCATGCACCGATAACTCACCGGTATTGGTCTTAAATAATGTCCCTTCAACACCAATGATATCACCCAAATCCCAATGTGCGTTAAAGCGATCATACTCACCTTCGGCTAAATCATTTTTGCGAATATACGCTTGAATACGACCAGACATATCCTGAAGCGTGATAAATGATGCTTTACCCATAACACGCTTAAGCATAATACGTCCAGCAATCTTAACGATTGGCTTATCTGTCAAAGCCTCTAACTCTGCTTTTTCAATCTTGCCATATCGTGCTTGCAGGCATGCTGCTGCGGCATTGGGTTTGAAATCATTAGCAAAAGCAATGCCGTTATTTGATTCAGTATGCTCTTTAAGCTTTTCTTTACGCACTTGAATCTGATTATTTTCTTCGATTTGTGCTTCTTCTTTTGTCATCACTTGATCTTTAACTTGTTCTGTCATGGCTGTTATTCCAATTTTTTTATTTTTATTTTAATCTTTTACTTAAGGGCGTATTCGATACGCCCCTACGCTACATTAATATGCAACACGCTCCTATGGTATATACCACTCACAAACCCATTTTCAAGCTAGCTTCGATAAATTTATCCAAATCACCGTCAAGCACTGCCTGTGTATTGGTATTCTCTACAGAGGTTCTTAAGTCCTTAATTCTTGATTGATCAAGTACATAAGAGCGAATTTGACTACCCCAACCAATATCTGATTTAGACTCTTCAAGTGCTTGCTTTTCAGCATTGCGCTTGTGCATCTCTAGCTCATATAACTTTGATTTTAGCTGCTTCATTGCTTGATCTTTGTTTTTATGTTGTGAGCGATCATTCTGACATTGCACGACAATACCTGATGGCTCATGCGTAATTCTTACCGCTGAATCTGTACGGTTGACATGCTGCCCACCGGCACCTGATGCGCGATAGGTGTCAATGCGCAAATCCGCAGGGTTAATCTCGATCTCAATATCATCACTCACCTCAGGGGAGACAAAAACCGATGCAAATGACGTATGACGTCGGTTACCGGAGTCAAACGGTGACTTACGCACCAAACGATGCACACCCGTCTCAGTCCGAAGCCAACCATAGGCATACTCACCTTCAAAACGAATCGTGCAGCTCTTAATACCCGCAACATCACCATCTGATACTTCAATGAGCTCGGTTTTCAAGCCATGCGCCTCACCCCAACGTAGATACATACGCATAAGCATTTGCGCCCAATCTTGCGCTTCAGTACCTCCTGACCCGGATTGCACATCCAAAAACGCATCATTTGGATCCATTGGGTGATTAAACATACGCATAAATTCAAGCTTGGCTAACGCAGATTCCAAATGATCAATTTCAGTAATCACCTCTTGCAAGATGCTCTCATCATCAGCCTCTTGTGCAAAATCAATCATCTCTAGCGCATCAATAATTCCCTTATCAAGCGTTATGACATTATTAACAACCACTTCAAGGGCTGTTTTTTCTTTACCTAGCGTTTGCGCATTCTCTGGGTCACTCCAAATCTCTGGATTTTCCAACTCCATTAATACTTCGTCTAAACGCTCTTTTTTATGGGCAAAGTCAAAGATACCCCCGAAGTGTATCTAAGCGCATTGCCATCTCTTTTAATTGTGTTTTATAGCTATTTACTTCCATTACAGAAAATTTTATTTGATTGGCGTTAAAGTGGTCGATATTCTAGCATAAGCTTGACTCAGCTGCGAATTGTTTTTCCTTTCACCATTACTCTACTGGCTAATGTCACTACACACTTCGATTTTTATTCTGGCACAAATTATTTTTGCCATTGTAGGGGCTGCTTTTATTGGTCCTGTAATGGGTATGCTTAGTCATTTATTCACAGTCAATGCGCGTTATACCGCGTTATCGATCAGTTACAATATAGGCTTTGGAATTTTTGGTGGTAGTGCAGCATTGTTTGTCATCTATCTCATTAACACAACGACAATTACATGGATTCCTGGTATTTATATTTCCTTTGCTGCCATTATTTCTTTGATTGCCTTAACGGTTGCCAGAAAACACATGAAGGCTTAAAAAATCGATCATTTTAATTGTAGTTTATCTGCCAACACTCTAAAGTGGCTCGCTAATTATATAAGAAGTGATACACTTCACCGCTTGAATAAATCTTTGAATATTTGGAGTTACCAATGAAACCGGTTAATAACCGCCTATTAGTCGCCATATTGATGTTGACGATTGTTATTGATGTCATGGGTGTGGGGCTTGTTTTCCCAGTCATTCCTGAAATCATGATGTCAAAACAAAGTCCATTTTTTGGGGTTAACACAGCTGATTCGCTACGCAATTTTTATTACGGTTTATCCATGGCGGTATGGCCTTTGGGGATCTTCATTGGTAGCGCGATTATCGGTAGGCTCTCTGATAAATATGGGCGTAAACTGATGATCATCGTCTCACTTGCAGGCACGATTATTGCTTATTTATTATCCGTGGTCTCCTTAGCATTAGGCTCATTAAGCATTTTCATGTTAAGCCGTTTTGTTTGCGGATTTTTTGGTGGCAGTTTTAGTATTGCACAAGCAGTTATTTTAGATATTTCTAACGAGAAAAATCGTGTTAAAAACCTAAGTTTAATCACACTTTCTGCCTCTATTGGCTTTGTCTTTGGACCACTTATAACAACAGTTGTTGGCCTATTATCGCAAACGGAGTACCAAGCAATCACACTACCATTTTGGTTCGGTGCAGGACTTTCCGTAATCAATCTATTAAGTGTTTGTTTCTTGCTACCTGAAACCTACACCAATCGTATCAAAGAGCAAAAACTTAAGCTGATAAGTCTTATCTTTAGTTTTAAAGTGATGTTTAGCGATAAGCGTGTCAAAATCCTTGCATTGGCCTTTTTGATGTTGCAAATCGGTTGGGGCTATTACGCCCAAGGATTGCCACTGGTGTTAGCGCAAGCATTCCAATTTGAACCGGCAAGCATTGGCTTTGTTTTTATAGTGATGAGTTTAGGCTTTGCATTTTCAACACTTTACTTTCAAAACGTTGTGCTTAAGCGCCTTAATAATCATCTTGCAATGCTATTAAGTGGTGTCATTATCGCAATATTAATTGCGCTTTGTACATTTTTCTTAAGCCCAAGCTCGATGGTTATCAGCGCATTTATTGGCGCGTTATTAGAGATCATCTTCTATACCGCTTTACTATCAGTGATTGCCAGCAAAGTTGAGAGCCATGAGCAGGGTGCCATCATGGGCGGCACTACTTCTGTTTTTGGTATTGCTTGGGCGATTAATGCTTTTACACTTGGTTTATTTACAACATTCTACTTACTACTACCCCTTTATCTAGCAGCTGTGAGTATTTTAATTGCAGGATTGGTTATTAAACTAGACAAGTAGCATAAGTTACATTTATTTACTAGTGATTTGTTTTGAATTTCGCGTATCATGATACTTCACGCAAAGGGAGAAAATAAGGAGATTTTGCATGTTAATTAAAAATAAACCCGTCACACTAACGTTTTTCATTACCCTATTTCAAACGATGAGCACAGGTGTTATGTTTAGTTTAACCGTGCTATATTTAACGCTTTCACTCAAGATTGGCGAGAGTGAAGCATATATGCTCAATACAGCACTTTTTTCGCTTTTTTATTGCTTGCCACTTATTGCTGGTATTGTTGCTGATAAGCTTTTAGATGCAAAACGCACGCTGATTATTGGACAGCTTTTTAGTATTTTTGGCTTTTTTTCCTTAGCACAATTTGGTGAACCCTTACTCGTCACTAGTTTAAGCTGTATTGCCATTGGCGGCGCATTTTACTTGCCGAGCATTTGGAAACTACTAAATAGTTGCTTCCCTGAGCAAAATACTAAGCGATCCTATTATTTCACGGTTGCCTATATTAGTTTAGCAACCGGTGGCATGATTGCGACCTTTAGTTCTGGATTTATTGCGGATTATTTAAGCTATCAAGCGGCCTTTTATATTGGCGCTGTCTATAACGTCATTGCTTTATTGATTTTTCTTTTATTTCAACATATATACCCAAAATCTAACAGCTCAGTTTCATTCAACAAATATATTTATAGCATACTCGTGTTTGTGGTCACATTTATCATTGTGCACTATCTTATTCAACGACCAAGCACAGCTGCATTAACTATTTACATTGCCGGCATACTGCTTGTGGGCTATTTTTTCTATCTTGTTAAACAAGCTCCTAACATTACTCAGAAAAAAGGTGTGCTAAAGTTTCTTGTGTTTTGCTTGATCAATGTCGCTTACTGGAGTATTGCAACGCTAGCTCAAACAAATATTACTCTCTTTTCTGAGTACAATTTAAATCGACATATTTTTGGCTTTGTATACCCAGCTGGATCTGTCATTACATTTTGGTATGTCAGCATGTTTATTTGCGCAATTGCCGTAAGCTACTTTTGGTATCGCAAGCTTAAGCACAATGCCTTTGATCAAAAGTTCTTTATTGGACTTATTGTCACCGCTGTTTCAGGTGCCAGTATTCCACTAGCTATCTATTTTAGTGGTGCTGATCATCAGGTTGCCTTTTTCTGGATTATTATATTTTTCTTCTTCTTGGGGCTAGGTGAAATTCTCGTACAACCCAATGGCAATGCTGCCGCTGGAGAATATATTAATGAGAAAAACAGAGGCTTTGCGCTAGGCGCTTGGCAATTTGCAAGTGGTCTTGGCGTTGCCGTCTCAGGTCAACTATCTATGCTGACCATTACCGATAACAAAGAAACAAATTTATTATTGAGCAATCAGACCTATAGCCATGTATTTTTATATATTGCGATTATTTGCCTTGCCTTTGGCGTCATTACATTTCTCATTAACCGCTTTTTGAGGACAGCACATTAATACCTTAATTTTGTGGTATTCACTTATAAAACAATAGCACTTAAAATACCCCCGTAGCATAAGCAATCTATCCACATGCTAACCGTATTACGGTGGGGGCCGATTGTACAGCGCTTTTAAGGCTTAAGGGGTTATAAGCTTTAAAGGCCGCTCGTACATATTCTATAATCCTAACAAACCAAATACAAAGAGTACGATAATGGCAACCATACATACAGCGGAACAATACGCTAATATTTATAAAATCTTGCAAAAACATGATAATTCCAAGCAAATCATAGATCATATTACCAAAGAAATTTTACCTACCATCAACTGCAATCGCTTTTTAGATATCGGTGCAGGTGAAGGCAAAATCACCAAAAAAATTTCACCACACTTTAATAACACTCTAGCGATCGAACCTAATCCTACTTACGCAAGTCTATTAAAGTCAATTGATAACTTAACCGTGATCAACCAAACTTTCCAAGAAGTTAAATTAACTGAGCAATATAACTTTATATTATGCTCTCATGTACTCTATCACGTCGATGAAAAAGACTGGGATGCTTTTGCACTAAAGGCATATAAAGCACTCGCACCAGGCGGTGTTCTGATGTTTGTTGTGCCATCTAACAAGGGTGAGCACTATGAAAAATGCATAAGTTACAATCCACAATATAAGTGTTATAAGCTTCTCAAGGCAATTGCTAATAAACATAGGATTAACTATCGCCTTGAGATAACTGATGCTTTTTACGATACAACAACCTTGGATGAAATGTATCAAATTTGCCGCTTTTCAATCCTTGAAGACAGCTTCACCTATGAAATGTATCAAGAACTTTTACAAAAAGGGATTGAGCCCTTCAATGCAGATGTTATGGATTATGCTAAGCATAAATATGTCGATGATAATCATTACTCACTAATTATTCACCCCGCCTTTATTAGTTTTCACAAACCTTTGTAATTATCGTAATAAACGCGCATAACGGCGCATATTCTGAAACAACCCATGGCTCTTAAACCATGCTTCAATATTTCCTGAAAAATGGCTACGATACAGCTCCTGAATATTGCGAATATGTGTACGCACTGTACCAACTGAACACTGCAATATTCTGGCACTAACCACCGTACTATAGCCCTCAAAATACAAAGCCAAACATTTAATCTGTTGCTTTGTCAGGTAAAGTCCTTGCGCATTAATTAAAACATACAGTTTTGCCAACATTGCATAACAACGACTGTTTGACTCGTTTAACGCCTCTAATGTTTTCGCTGCTGTTTTAGCATCGGTAATCTGCGCAAAAACACCTGCCATATCAGGTGATAATGAATATTCTTTGATTTTATCTTCTTGCCAACGCAACATAATCGAGGCATTGTAAACAAATTTTTTGCCTGTGGTTTCTATCCCACAGAACTCGCCAACATGTTCACAACTTTCTGAAAACTGCAGTACAGTGGTGTCGGCACAATGCGCTTGCTGTAAGAAATCCAATGATCTCACATCAATCGATTGAAAGTAAAAAGAAAGATCCATCGCAATTTCATCACGACCAAAGGCAATGCCATAGTCAGTCAAGGCCAAACAATCAGGCGTTAGAAATTCACCCAACGCATTGTTATCCCGTCCAATCAACAAAGCATCTAGGAATTCTTTCGTTTCATTAACCTTGTTATTACTTTTCGACATCCTTGTTCCCACCATTAATTACACAATATCAAAATCAAACATTTGATTAGCAAATGGCTCGTCAATCAATCTAAAATGCCACCATTCCGTTGCTATTGGTTCAAATCCAGCATTTAGCATCTCTTGACGTAATAACGCTCGGTTAGTAATCGCTTCTTTTGAGGCTTTTCTATTATCAGGATGTGACAAAGGATCCATATAATCAAAGATAGTTCCCATGTCAAGCGCTTGCCCTTGTTGATCAATCAATGTCAGATCAACCGTACTACCGCTACAATGGTTTGATGTTTTATTAAAATATCCTTGTCCAAATAAGTCTGCTTTGCTTAAGTTTGGATAATACTGACGTTGCGTATGACTATCGTGAGTGTCTTGTGCCCATTGCCAAAAATCATCAACGGCTTTAGCTGGACGATAAGCATCCCATATCAACAGACTTAAATGATGCTTAGCTATACTTTGAGTCACCTGCTGCAATGCAGCGTAACAGGCCTTTGTCATCAAGCATTTATTCGCATAATAGCCTGCTATGCGTCTACCTACAATATTATCATCATAGCTATATTTAATATCCCAGTGCATTGGATCAGATTGGGTTAATTCAATAAACTCGCTATTCATAGGGCCACTACTAAATATTAGAAAGGAATATCGTCATCGTCAAAGTCATTCAGTTGGCTTAAATCTGGCTGTGACTGTGGCTTGGCCTGCTGTGGCGCCTGATTGTATGTACCAGCTGCAGGCTGCTGCGGTTGTGCTGATGGTTGGTTAAATTGTGGCTGTGAATAGCCTTGCTGAGGACTACCATTATTTTGCCCATCATTGCGCCCACCCATTAACTGCATTTCATTGGCGACAATCTCTGTTGTATAACGCTCTTGTCCATTTTGATCTTGCCATTTATTAGTGCGAATACGCCCTTCAATATATAGCAATGACCCTTTTTGTGTGTATTGCGCGACAGTTTCCGCCTGCTTACCAAATATTACAACACGATGCCACTCAGTATTTTCAACAAACTGTCCTGTTTGACGATCTTTATAACCATCATTGGTCGCTAATCTCAAGTTTGCCACTGACATACCGCTTGGCATATAGCGCACCTCAGGATCCGCACCCAATCGCCCAAGCAAAATCACCTTATTCACTGTACCTTTAGCCATAAATCACCTTTTTATTCTAAAATTATTCTAATTTTTCAGTCTGAAATTCACCGATCTATAGTATCACAATGATTGCAGCGTTAACACGCTTAGCATGTAAGATTATTGACAAACTTAATCAACGCATAGCCCTTTGGTGTCATGCGCTCTTTTAATAAACTGACATATCATTTTTTATTACACAATACGCCATTTTGCCATAGTCCATTGCCTGTAAATCTGCTAACCTGAGTGACGTAAAACTGATAACAAATTGGAGTTAATCATTCATGAGTCGTTATGATAACATCAACATGGATAATTTATGGAATGAAGAGCAAGATCATTTCAGTAATGAACAATATTATTCGTTGTTGATAGAACAATATAAAATATACGTTGAGATGGCAGATCGTGCGAGCTTCCGTCGCGTGTCGATCAATCTATTTTTCCTTATCGCCAATATTGCTATCGTTGGCATTATGGCGCTTGGCATTAGTCGATCAAGCACTGAGTTATCTCTTGGCTTATTGGTACTGCCTTTATTAGGTTTATTAGCCATTTGCTATTGCTGGTGGCGTGTCGTACGTTTTTATCGCCATACGGTTAACATCAAAGAACAAGTCATTGGCGCACTTGAGAAACGTCTACCTTCCAGCCCCATTTTTTCCGCTGAGCGTGTTACTGCATTACAGAAAGGCTCGTTCACACCACTTAAGCGTATCGAAACTTATATGCCCTTTGTATTCTTCTTACTATATATCGGCATCTATATTTATCTTTTGATTGCTTGGGGGAAATAACTAATGACTGCAACTTTAATCAAAGATGAACTCTCGCAACTAAAGACACGGTACCAATCTTTTATTGATCAGGGTTTAAAGCTTGATATGACACGTGGCAAGCCATGTGTTGAGCAACTTAATCTATCCGATGAATTACTCAATAACTTAAACCATCAAGATGTCGTTGTTGCACCTGATTATCGTAACTACAGCCCACCTGACTTACTTACAGGACTTCCTGCAATCAAGACACTTTTTGCCGATGTCCTTGGCATTACGAGCGATCAAATCATTGTTGGCGGCAATTCATCGCTTAATTTGATGTATGACACAATGATTAAAGCGCTGATTCATAAACTGCCAAATCAGACAAAAAGTTGGTCTGAACAAGGGAAAATCAAATTCTTGTGTCCAACCCCTGGTTATGATCGTCACTTCGCTATTTGTGAGTCTTTTGGTATTGAGATGATCAATATCCCTTTAACTGGCAATGGTCCGGATATGGATCAGGTAGAAAAACTCGTTGCTAATGACAGCAGTATCAAAGGCATGTGGTGTGTACCTAAATACAGCAACCCAACCGGTGAAAGCTATAGCGACGATACAATCAAGCGTCTTGCTGCAATGAAAACAGCAGCAAATGATTTTAGAATCTTCTGGGATAATGCCTATGCTGTGCATCACCTAGACATAGAGGATCAAGTTGAGATCCTTGATATTCTAAGCGAGTGTACCAAAGCTGGGAATGCCGATCGTGTGTTCATGTTTGCCTCTACCTCAAAAATTACTTATGCCGGTGCAGGCATTGCCATTATTGCCGCTAACCAAGACAACTATGACTGGTTAGTGTCGCAGCTTAAAGTACAGACCATTGGTCATGATAAGATCAATCAGCTACGCCACTTAAAGCTTCTTCCAAACAAAGATGTTTTTATGCAACACATGGCAAAACATGCAGCTATTTTAAAACCTAAATTCGATATTGTGAACGAAGTACTGAGTACTGAGCTTGGCACAAATGGTCAATTTGCACAGTGGCATGAGCCTAAAGGCGGATATTTCATTAGTTTTGATAGCCGACCAGGACTTGCCAAAAAAATTGTCAAGATGGCACAAGATGCAGGTGTTAAATTAACTAACGCAGGTGCTACTTATCCTTATGGCAAGGACCCACAAGATTGCAATATCCGCATTGCTCCTTCCTTACCAACAGTTGCTGAGCTTAAAATAGCTACCGAAGTGTTAGCCGTTGTTACCAAAATTGCGACATTAGAGGCAAATTAATTATCCATAAACTTAGGTAAAATCAACTTACCTTTAACAAAAGGTGGGCACCATAAGAATTGAGTTGATAATATCTTTGAGAACTTAAATAAGCCATCGACAATACCATCTTCTTCACCTGTCATTCGTAAGAACTGCGCTTCAAAAGGATAAAAGCTTGTAGCAAAGCACGAGAATATTAATCCCCCTTCAAGTCGATCATTAATCCATGCCATCGATCGGCGCCACATAAATGCTTCAGGGTCAAAACTCTCTTGCGCCGTGCGTTTAACATGGGCAAACGGCTTATTATCTTCAAATTCACGGTTATCATCCAAGCTTCGTCCAATAAGCTCCTCTTTAGCTTGCTGACTTGCTTTATCAAGCCAAGCAAAGTCATGCTGCCACTTTTGAACAGCCCAAAAACTTGAGCCATCTAAATATTTATCATCACTTACAATAATGGCAGTATTAAATTGCTCATCATCTTTAGGGTTCTCGGTACCATCTTCAAAGCCAGATAAATCATGATCAACCATTTTGCCATCTTGCTCATACGTTAAATAAGTGCAAGCACGTGAGATATCTGTGCATTGAAAAGCGCCACTTGCAATAGCAATAATTTGACGTGCCTTATGCAGCAACATACCTTGATCATCATCTCTCAACCAAAGTACTAAATCGCAATGTGTTTTAGGTGCAAGCTTTTGCTGCTTTATTGTTGGTGTATATACTTTGAAATCACTTTTTAGCTCCGCTTTGTGCATAAGCGCCTCACCCAAGCCAATTACGGTGGATTGACCATCAATCAGTTGGCGCAAACTTTGCATCACTTCATTTAATTTGCTTTTATCTTCCAACACAAAAAATAAATAAATTGCTGATGAAGGCAAGTTTTCTAAAATACCTTGCTGATATTTTGGGATCTTCATTATTATTCTTCACTCCATCCTTTTGCTCTTGTTACGGCTTTGTGCCAATAGTTCGTATATTGTGTGCGTAGTTCATTATTCAGTGAGCTTGTAAATTCCTTTTCAACTGACCATAATGATTTCAGCTCATTAACATCCGACCAATAACCAACCGCAAGACCTGCCAAATAAGCAGCGCCTAACGCGGTTGTTTCAAGAACTTGTGGGCGAATAACCTTAGCATTAAGCATATCCGCTTGAAATTGCATTAGGAAATTATTTGCCACGGCACCTCCATCAACACGCATTTCAGTCAGATGAATATCAGTATCTGAGACTTTTGCACTAACAATATCCATTACTTGATAAGCAATGCTCTCTAGTGCTGCGCGCGCAATATGCGCTTTAGAGCTGCCACGTGTTAAACCAAAGATTGAACCACGTGCTGATTGATCCCAGTGTGGCGCACCCAGTCCTGCCATTGCAGGTACTAAATAAACACCACCGTTATCAGCAACAGACAATGCAAGCTTTTCACTATCAGAGGCATTTTGCAAAATACCTAACTCATCTCGTAGCCACTGAATAACTGCACCACCCATAAAGACACTTCCTTCTAGCGCATAGGTTGTTTTGCCATTAAGCTGCCAAGCAATTGTCGTTAATAAGTTATTGTTTGAAACTGCTGGAGTGTCACCTGTATTCATCATCATAAAACACCCCGTACCATAGGTAGTCTTCAGCATCCCCGGTTCCGTACACATTTGACCAAACAATGCCGCTTGTTGATCTCCCGCTACACCTGCTATCGGAATTTTTGTCGCAAAAAGAGTCGTTGCAGTTTGTGAATACACTTCACTTGAGGATTTTACTTCAGGCATCATTTCCTTAGGGATATCAAACAACTTTAATAAATCATCATCCCATTGATTGGTATGGATATTATAAAGCATCGTGCGACTTGCATTACTTGCATCTGTTGCATGTAAGCGTAGGTTCGTAAACTTAGCCATAAGCCAAGTATCCACCGTACCAAAGCATAGTTTACCCTGTTTGGCTTTTTCACGTGCACCATCAACATGATCAAGAATCCACTTGATCTTAGAGGCGCTGAAGTAGGCGTCAATCACAAGGCCTGTCTTTTCTTGGATCATTTTGGCATGGCCTTCAGCTTTTAATTTATTGCAGAAATCTGCTGTTCGTCTGTCCTGCCATACAATTGCATTATAAATCGGCTTACCCGTGTCGCGCTCCCAAACAATCGTTGTTTCACGCTGATTAGTAATGCCAATAGCAGCAATGTTTTTACCATTAATACCTGCTTTAGTGATAGCAGTAGCAGCAACTGCAGCCTGTGTGCTCCAGATTTCCTTAGGGTCATGCTCAACCCAACTCGGTTTTGGATAAATTTGCCTGAACTCTTGTTGTGCCATTTCAACCACTTGACCTTTGTGGTTAAATATAATCGCACGTGAACTCGTTGTACCTTGATCGAGTGTCAAAATATATTGTGACATGGATACGTCTCCTTATCATTAGCTCCATCGATATCATATACGCTATAGCCGCTACGATACAAATATAAACGAAGTATTTTTGAAAAAGTCCTATCCTAGAAAGCAAAAAGGCACCGTTAGGTGCCTTTCTAAATAAAAAACCTGATGATGTTCTACTTTCACATGGCGAATGGTAAGACGG
>NZ_JBXTEF010000139.1:0-7412 GCF_057495195.1 Cysteiniphilum sp.
GTTGGCTAAGCATAAGTCAAAGCCGCTATGAGCGTGTGATTTTCCAAAGTGTACCCACTTCGACTGATGCTCAGTGCGTCGCTTTGACTTACGCTCAGGGTACGGTGGACACTTGTGGGTAAGTATTTAATGTTAGCCGGAAATTAATAATTGTAATTGTGCGAGATAGTTTGACTCATCAGGTGGCATATGATGCTTTTGTGCGCTCCAGATGGATTCTGCTAAGTGATCCATCATCATGTGCTGTGCCTTATGCTCATCACGCTGTTGCTGGCAAAGCTGTTGGTAAATTTGATTGATACCATGGGGGCGATTAGTAACAACTTGCTCAATTAAGCCCATGTGTAGCCCCATATGTAGAAAGGGATTGGTTTCACCAATTTCAGGTGGGAAATCTTTGTCTAGATTATCCAAGTTTGACAGATAATGATGATACTCAGGGTGATGCTCGATAATGCGCGTGATTTGTGTTTCAAGATCAGTTAATGGCTGCTTAGTTAAATACTTATGCCAACTGTCAAAGTATAGCTTTCTCAGTTCTAAGCGATCGGAGCTAAAAATCATAAATAGGCTTCTTTTTGTTTGAATTCACATAAATCATAAATGGGGCATGTGCCACATTTTGGCTTTTTCGCAGTGCAGATATAGCGACCATGTAAAATAAGCCAATGGTGGGCGTCTTTTAAAAACTGTTTGGGAATGACTTTAAGTAAATGCATCTCCACTTCATCGACATTTTTGCCAGGGGCTAAATTGATGCGATTGGCAATGCGAAAAATATGCGTATCAACTGCCATAGTCAGCTCACCAAAAGCCGTGTTTAACACAACATTTGCTGTTTTGCGTCCAACACCAGGTAATGCTTCCAACGATTTGCGATCACGTGGCACAAGGCTATTATGTTTTTCAATCAACAGCTGACAGGTTTTAATAACGTTCTTAGCTTTTGTTTTATATAAACCAATCGATTGAATATATTCCATAAGATGTGCTTCACCCAGTGCAAATATAGCTTCAGGGGTATTAGCAATCGGATAAAGCTTATCAGTGGCTTTATTAACACTAACATCCGTGGCTTGCGCTGATAAGATCACAGCAATCAGAAGCTCAAAGTCTGAGCTGTAATTTAGCTCAGTTGTTGGATTAGGGTTATTGTTCTGCCAGATCTCAAAAATTTTTTGACGCTTTGCTTTGTTCATGAGTGTCAATTAATCCATTTTTTTCTTGGCTTTAAAGTTTGCTAAAGCTTGTTCAATATAAGCTTTCTTATCAATATTCATATTGCTTAAACGAATATTTTGTTGATGTTTTTTGGTCTCACTTTCTTTTAGTTGTTTAAGACGTATCGCACGTTTATTATGCTTGCTACGATAGTGTGCTTTTTGTGTTTCATATTGGACATCAGTTAATGCATGAGGTTGTTCCTCTAAAGGGAGTTCATGCATTTCAATGCAATCCATAGGGCACGGTTCAACACACAGATCACATCCCGTGCATTCTTCATTAATCACCGTATGCATCAATTTTTTAGCACCCATAATGGCATCGACAGGGCAAGCTAAAATGCATTTAGTGCAGCCAATACATAGATCCTCATCAATCCATGCAACTTTCTTTGGCGCATGCGTACCACAGCTTTTATCAAGCCTTAGCTTTTCTCTTTGTAATAATTTTGCCAATGCATCTGCACCTTGTTGACCACCCGGTGGACAGCGATTGTGCTTCTCACCATTGGTGATGGCTTTGGCATAATCATAGCAATCTTGATAACCGCATTTAGTGCATTGGGTTTGTGGTAAAAGCGCATCGATGGCGTCAATGGATACAATCATTGGAGTATTAAATTATTTCATACATCTGATAAGTTGGGCATTGTAGCACAAATCATGATTTTTGTAACAAGCATGCAGAAACTGCACCTTGCTTAGTTTGTTTGAGCATAGTGAAATGTGACAGTGATGGCGGTGGATTATTACTTGCGTATTCAGCATAAATAACGCAATCCTTATCAATATTGACATTTTTAAGGATGCTAGAGAGTGACTGCTCCAATAAATCACTACTAAACGGCGGGTCAAGGAAAATGACATTATAGTTATCGCAAGTTTTAAGATGAGCTAAAACATCTTTTTGATAGATAGCGACATTGTCGATAGCAAGTTTGTTTTTATTATTGTTTAAATGCTTTGTTGCCTGGGCGTCAAGCTCGAAGAAATCACAAGATTTTGCCAAGCGTGAAAGGGCTTCAAAACCTAGCGTGCCACTGCCTGCGAAAGCATCAAGACAATTTGCGTCAACAATATAAGGCATAAGCCAATTAAATAGCGTCTCACGTAAGCGATCTGAAGTTGGGCGCAGATTAGAGTTGTTTTCGCCACTAAATTCAATTTGACGTGATTTGTATTTACCAGCAATAATGCGTACTTTGCTTAATGATGCTTTACTAGTGTGTGTTTTAGAAAGAGGGCGCATTGTCTTATTCTCGCATTTTCCAAAATAGGAAGCCCAAAATAATCAAAAAGATAAAACTTGGAATAGCCGCACCCCAGAATCCTGAGAGATTATAGACAAGACTAAAGGGACCAAAGGTTTGATTAATAATATAGAAGCTAAAGCCAAAGAGCATGCCAATGATAAACTTATAGCCCAAGGCTGATGAGCGCATCGATCCTGAAGAGAAGGGCACTGCAATCAACATTAAAATAATCAGCGAGAGCGGTTGAAAGAAAGTCTGCCAAAACTTAAGCCAAATGCGATTGGCACTTTGCTGACCTTCTTTGTTAACCTTGATGTAGTCAATCAGCTCGCTTAAATTAAGATAATCAGTGTTAGAGGTAATGATCTTGAGTAAAAAGGGTGGCAATAGGTTGTTCCAGTACTGCTGTTTATCATGGTAAACAATGCTGCTATCTTTGCCAATTTGCGTGCTTGAGACATCATTAACTTGCCATTGCTTATTGGTAAATAATGCATTATCAGCATGATCAATTGCCGTGAGCTGATTATTGTCGATGGTATATTTGGTGATGTCTTTAAGCTTGCCATTAGCATCGTTTTTGCCAACATGGATAAAGGCGTTGCCCTCCCGAATCCATAGGGTTTGCGTATCATATAATACCAATGCTTCATTGCCACCGGTGGCAAGCGTTTTGTTAATCGTTGCCTTCTTTTGGAAGTACGGGGCAATGTAGGCGCCAGTTAAAAATGTTAAAAACGCCAAGCCAAAAGCAGCTAAAAGTACGCCTTTAGCAATTTGAGTTATCGATTGACCTGAAGCGCGCATGACGATCAATTCACTATTGTTGGCTAAAAGCCCAAGCCCCATAAGGCCTCCCAATAAAGCGCACACCGGCATGATCAGGTAAATGTTCGCAGGCACCTCATAAAGAACGTACAAAAAGGCAGCTAATGCGGTGAAGTTGCCTTTGCCAATGTCACCGGCTTGGGCAATATAGGTGAATAAAAAGAAAATGGCAGTTAATGCCAGAATCATAATAAAAGACGTGTATAAAACGGTTGAGGCGACATATAAGGTTAAGCGTTTCATGCGTTGACCTCTTTGGTTTTCTCTTCAAAGATACGACCATTATATTGTTTAAGTATTAAAAGCATAATACCGGCAAAGACAATATGTACCCACCAAAGTCCAAGCCAACTTGGGATATTGCCATCATTAAGCCATGATTTCGATAAAGATAGGAGGTTAAAATAAAGAATAAACACAATAAGGGCTGGAATGATTTTGCTATAGCGGCTTTGGCGTGGACGCATTTTACATAGTGCAAGTGCGATGAGTGAAGAGACGAGTATTGCCAAAGGAAAGCTTAATCGCCATTGCAGCTCAGCCTGATAACGTGGTTCATTGCTATTGATTAGCTCTGAAGTAGGAACAGATTCGATCGAGTTGTTGTAGCCGACACTAACCTTGGTTGGGATAAATTGCGTCGCTTCAGTGAAATGACCTTTTTGCACTTCAGCAACACCTGGCTTTGCATCATAGAAATAGCCGTTTTTAAGCACTAAATATTGATTACCATCCGGTCTTGTTTCGGCGTATCCGGTAGGGGCTGTGATAATCGTGCTGCCATTGTTGGGTTTTTGCTGATAAATAAAAATATCATGCAAAGTACCGTCAGGATCGGTTGACTTGGTATAAACAACCTGCTTTCCATCACTAAAGGGTGTGATTTTCCCAGGTTGAATAAAGCTTAAAAGCGAGCTTTTGGTTGTCGTCTTTTGTACTAGAAAGTAATTCTGATCCATTTTCGGTAAAACCAATAAGGTTAAAATAAGCTCTATCGCAAAGAGGCTTAATGCAGGGATCATGATGAATTTTAATAAGCGAAACCAGCTTGTGCCACAGGCAAAGGTGACCGTTAGTTCGTTATTAGCAAACATTTTGCCGTAAACAATCAAAATAGCAAAGAAAAAGGCGATTGGCAGTAAATAGGCGATATATTTGGGCAACATGACTGAGATCATTTTAAAAACAGCATCAGCTTCGATATTACCGCCAGAGACGATTGATAGGTAACGCACAAACATGTTGCTGATGACAATCAACAGTAGGATAAGAATAATCGCCATCGTCATATTCACAAGCTCGCGATTAAGATAACGTAATAAAATCAAAATTCACCCTCTACAAATCATATATAACTAACTGGAGTCACGCATTTTTTCTATTTCAACACTCTGTGTTGCAAGCTTAGCCAGCCCTCTTTGCAAGAAGGGTGGTAGCCAAAGGCTGACAGGGTGTTTATAAAATCATAGTTTTTTCTAAAATGTGAAACTTCAGTAACTAACTAAAAATCTAAGTTAATTAACTCAATACTAAAAACTTAGTGTATTTTACACGAATACGTTAGAAAATCAGTGTTTTTGTCGGCTATTTTTATTGGCGTTATTTTTCTAATTTGTTAGATTAGCGGCATCAAAAGATAAAGTGATATCAATAAGGCAAAAATGATTTTAATAACTGGCGGCACTGGGTTTATCGGCTCGCATACGGTGGTTGAGTTTTTAACAGCAGGCTTAGATGTTGTTGTTTTGGATAATCTTTATAACAGTAGTGACAATATCATTGAGCGCATTGAAAAAATCACCGCTAAAAAGCCCATATTCGTTAAAGGTGATATACGTGATGACGTCGTATTGCAGCAGATTTTCAGTCAATACGATATCAAGATGGTGATCCATTTTGCGGCATTAAAAGCCGTAGGTGAGAGTGTTTTTAAACCACTGGAGTATTATGATAATAATGTTGCAGGTACGCTAAATTTATTAAAAGTCATGCAGCAACATCATGTCAAAAGCTTTGTATTTAGCTCATCAGCTACGGTTTATGGCGATCCGGCAGAAATCCCGATTACGGAAAAATGCCCCATTGGCACACCAACCAATCCTTATGGTGTTTCTAAAGTCATGGTTGAGAAAATACTACAAGATTTAGCATTTGCTGATAATGAGTGGTCGATTGCAATACTCAGATATTTTAACCCCGTGGGTGCGCATAAAAGTGGTTTAATTGGTGAATTACCAAATGGTGTGCCAAATAACTTATTACCTTATTTGACTCAGGTGGTTAGTGGCAAGTTGGCAAAGTTATCTGTCTTTGGTAATGATTATAATACGCTCGATGGCACAGGGGTTCGTGATTATATTCATGTGGTGGATTTGGCGTTAGGGCATCTAAAAGCATATGAGTATATTAAGAATCAAAAAGGTTGTCATATTTGGAACTTAGGCACGGGCAATGGTTATTCGGTGCTTGAGGTCATTGATGCATTTGAAAAAGCCACAGGAGAGAAAGTTCCCTTTGAGATAAAGCCGCGACGTGCAGGAGATATTGATGAGTGTTGGGCAGATTGTTCAAAAGCAAAAAAAGAGCTTAATTGGCAAGCGACACGCGATATTAACGAAATGATGATTGATAGCTGGCGCTGGCAGAGTAGTCAATAGATCTAAGCATGGGAAATCAAATTAAGATATTAAGATAAATAAAAAGTAAAGCTAGTTAAGCCTAGGCAAATAAGTGTAGAATTGCTTGAGTTTATATATGTTATTTAAAATACAGAGGAAAATATGGCATTAACATCACAACAGCGTCAACAGCTAAAGGCGCAAGCACACAGTTTAAATCCAGTGGTCATGCTTGGAGATAAAGGATTAACGGAGAATGTGTTAACTGAAATTGATTTAGCATTAACGGCACATGAGCTTATTAAAGTTAAAATTGCGGGTGCTGAAAAAGAAGTGCGTCAAGCAACGACAGAGGAAATTTGTCAAAAAACCAAATGTGAGTTGGTGCAATTAATTGGCAATATCTCGGTGTTATATCGCAAGAAGCCGAAGAAAAAAGGAGCATAAGATGGGGTTTTTCCCGGTGACACGTCCAAGAAGATTGCGTCGCACTGAAGTGTTGCGAGAGCATATTGCTGAGACGCGTTTGCATATGAGTGATTTGATGTATCCGGTATTTGTCGTGCATGGTGAGAACATTAAGCGTGAAATTACGGCAATGCCAAATCAGTATCATTGGTCACTTGATCAACTGCCTGAACTGATAGATGAGATAAAAAAAGCCGGCGTTTTATCGATTATGCTGTTTGGTATTCCAGCGTGTAAAGATAAATATGCCTCAGAAAACTACGCTGATGATGGTATTGTGCAGCAAGCAATTGCTAAGATCAAAGAGCTTCATCCGCAATTGATTATTGCCACAGATGTCTGTTTGTGTGCATACACCGAAGATGGGCATTGCGGTATCGTGCATAATGATGAGATTAATAATGATCAGACCTTAGAGATATTGCAAAAAACAGCGGTTTCACATGCCAAAGCCGGCGCTGATATCGTCGCCCCCAGTGGTATGATGGATGGCATGATTCAAGCGATGCGTTATGCTTTGGATCAAGAAGATTACGCTGAAGTTGCGATTATGTCTTATGCGGTGAAATATGCTTCAAGTTTTTATGGACCCTTTAGAAGTGCGTGTGACTCAACGCCAAAGGGTGACAGGAAGTCTTATCAAATGGATTACCGCAATAAAAAAGAAGCACTTAAAGAAGCACAGATGGATGAAGATGAGGGAGCTGATTTTTTAATGATTAAACCTGCTTTAAGCTACTTGGATATTATTCAAAATGTTAAAGCTAATAGCACGTTACCGATCGCGGCATATCATGTCAGTGGTGAGTATGCGATGATTAAAGCTGCAGCTGAAAAAGGTTGGATTGATGAAAAAGGCGTTACCCTTGAATCCTTAACAGCGATAAAGCGCGCGGGTGCTAAAATCATTCTTAGCTATAGTGCACTTGATGTTGCTAAGTGGGCATAGCTAATTGTAGTTACGCACTTTGCGATTTTTTTAAGACTACCCCGTCTGCTTCGCATCCACCCCTTCGCTAACG
>NZ_JBXTEF010000140.1:0-4406 GCF_057495195.1 Cysteiniphilum sp.
GGGGTTCGAACCCCCGACCCTCGCCTTGTAAGGGCGATGCTCTCCCAGCTGAGCTAAGCACCCGAGAACGAGATGAGATTATAGGGTTAAAAAAATCAAAGTCAACGCCTAAAATCAATATTTTTTATTTTTGTTAATCTTTTTAATATTCCTGTTCAGCACGGATTTCTACTTTGTTTATTTTGCCATCAGCAATCTCACGCAAAGCAACAACCGTTGTCTTATCATTATCCCAGTCGACACGTGGCTCTTGACCACTTAGACTTAGGAAGCGTGCTCTTTTTGATGCTAAAACAATTAATTCAAAGCGACTATCGATTTTCTCTAAACAATCTTCAACTGTTACACGTGCCATACATATTCTCCAAAGTTCAAAAGCCGGTCAATTCTATAGAAGTTTTATGATTTTGCCAAGTATTACAAAATTGAATAACACGATACGAATTAAACTAAGCTCAAGTTACTACTGTCTACTTTGCAAATTGCTCAGCAACAAAGTCCCAATTAATAATACTCCAGAACTCTTCAACATACTTTGGACGCGCATTACGATAATCAATATAGTAAGCATGCTCCCATACATCACAAGTTAGAAGTGGCGTGTGGCCTTCCGTTAATGGACATGCCGCGTTACTAGTACTTACCAACTCAAGCTCACCTTGTTTCGTTTTCACAAGCCACGCCCAGCCAGAGCCAAAGGTTGTTACAGCTGTTTTGCTAAACGCTTCTTTAAAGGCATCAAAGCTGCCAAATTTTTTCTCAATCGCTTGCAATAACGCACCTTCTGGTTTTGCTTTAGCATTTGGTGTTAAGCAATTCCAATAAAACGTGTGATTCCAAATTTGCGCGGCATTATTAAACACACCACCTTTTGAAGTTAAAATCACATCTTCTAGTGATTTACCGGCAAAAGATTTAAACTCATCTGTTTTTAATAAATTATTTAAGTTGGTTACATATGCTTGATGATGCTTGCCATAATGATACTCAATAGTCTCCTCAGAGATCACGGGTGCTAGTGCATTTTTAGGGTATGGTAACGATGGTAATTCAAACATTTCTTGCTCCTTGTTGGTTGACCAAAATTTAGAAACTGATATATGATGTACGCGCAATATAATACTAATCCAGTATCTTTTCAAGTTCAGACAACATTAAGGAAACAACAATGCATGCAAATCATAATTTTGATGAAGAAAAAGTAATCGAAACGATCAAATCACAAATTGCTGATAACAGCATTCTTCTTTACATGAAAGGCACACCTAAAATGCCACAATGCGGCTTCTCAGCACATACTGTTGCTGCCATTCAAGCCTGTGGTAAGCCTTTTGCATTTGTTAACATCTTAGAGAATCCTGATATTCGTGCGACCTTACCAAAACATGCTAACTGGCCAACTTTTCCACAACTTTATGTTAATGGCGAACTCATTGGTGGTTGCGATATTGTTCTTGAATTGCATGAAAACGGTGAGTTACAGGAAATTATTGATCAAGCTAAATAAATTCCTCCAATACCCTTCGACTGAGCTCAGGGCACAATTGACACCGTTGGCTGAGCGTTAGTCGAAGCCTACGCTAGATATTAATGTAAGCACATACCCACTTCGACTGATACCCAGTGCATCGCTTCGACTTATGCTCAGGATGCGATCAGTCGTTTTGAGCAAACACGAAACTATAATCAAAAAATTTTCTAAATATTTTGACAGCACATTTTGTTAACGTTAGCATAACCAACTGTCATTACACTGTCGCTGATTTAAAAACAACTTGCGGGCGACATAAAACAACACCGCTAAAGCGTTTCTATAGACTTTTCCTCTAGAAGCCTTTTAGCTTGTACACAACAAACATAAAAGGAAACCTCTCATGGCAAATGACTTTTTATTCACCTCTGAATCTGTCTCTGAAGGACATCCAGATAAGATTGCTGATCAGATTTCTGATGCAGTTTTAGATGCTATTTTAATTCAAGATAAAAACTCACGTGTTGCTTGTGAAACACTGGTTAAAACAGGCATGGCACTTGTTGCCGGCGAGATTACCACCTCAGCATGGGTTGATATCGAAGAAATCGTCAGAAACGTTGTCACTGATATTGGTTATGATAAAGATGATCTCGGGTTTGATGGCAACTGTTGCGCAGTGATAAACGCCATTGGTAAACAATCACCTGAGATTGCGCAAGGCGTTGATCGCTCTAACCCTCTAGATCAGGGTGCCGGAGATCAGGGGTTAATGTTTGGCTTTGCCACCAATGAAACCCCAACACTAATGCCCGCTGCTATTTATTACGCACATAAACTCATGCAGCGTCAAGCATTCTTGCGCAAGAATAAAACGCTTTCATGGTTGCGTCCTGACGCTAAATCACAAGTAACATTGCGCTATGTCAATGGTAAGCCTGTTGCCGTTGATACAGTAGTTATTTCAACTCAACATGCCCCTGAAATTCCACAAAAAGCCATTGAAGAAGCGGTCATTGAGGAAATCATTCTACCCGTTCTACCGAAAGAATGGGTAACAGACAAAACTAAATATTTTGTTAACCCCACAGGTAAATTCGTTATTGGAGGACCTGTTGGTGATTGCGGCTTAACGGGACGCAAGATTATTGTTGACACCTATGGCGGAGCGGCACATCACGGCGGTGGCGCATTCTCTGGCAAAGACCCATCCAAAGTTGATCGCTCAGCTGCCTATATGGGTAGATACATTGCTAAGAATATTGTTGCTAGTGGCTTAGCTGATAAGTGTGAAATTCAAGTTTCTTATGCCATTGGTGTTGCCAACCCCACATCGATTATGGTGAATACCTTTGGCACAGGCAAATTAGATGATCACATCATTGAGAAGCTTGTTCTTGAGCATTTTGATTTACGTCCGTATGCCATCACACACCAACTTGATTTATTACGTCCTATTTATCAAAAAACAGCCGCCTATGGTCATTTTGGTCGCGAAGATACTGATTTTACTTGGGAGAAAGCTGATAAAGCAGCCATTTTGGCGCAAGCCTTGAGTTAAACCTATATCTCATCTACTTTACCGTATAAACGCTGGCTGAACATTAGTCAAAGCCATTATTATCTTATCTTTCCCTTCGACTGCGCTCAGGGAACGATAGGCGCCGTTGGCTGAGCGTTAGTCGAAGCCATTATTACCTTTGTCTTCCCCTTCGACTTCGCCCATGAGAAGATGGATATTCTTTTCATTAATACCCCTATTTCGTTTTTTTATTACTCATTTCAATTAGCTTATGTTTTAATCTCCATCAGATTTGCGTGGGGGCGCAATGCATGGGTGTGACATGAGTCAATCATCAACACTCATGCACCAGTTTCAATCACTGTTAATGAATATTACTCCGCATTGAATCAACGCAAATGATTACCAAGAGAAAAGTTATTTTTGCAAATTTTTATAAATCACGGCACAATAGCCGCATTATTTTTTGATCATTTTAGAGCTTATGTCACAGAAAATTATTGTCGGTGTCTCCGGTGGTGTTGATTCATCCGTTGCAGCCTTATTACTCAAAGAACAAGGCTTTGATGTCTCAGGCGTTTTTATGAAAAACTGGGAAGAGGATGACAATGACGAATTTTGCTCAGCCGAGGAAGATATCAAAGATGCCCAAAGCATTTGTCAAAGTATTGGCATTGACTTTAACAAAATCAACTTTGCAGCAGAATATTGGGATCACGTCTTTGAGTATTTTCTGGAGGAATACAAGGCTGGGCGCACACCAAACCCTGATATCTTATGCAACAAAGAAATTAAATTTAAAGCCTTCTTAGACTACGCCAAGCATTTGGGTGGTACACATATTGCCACAGGGCACTACGCCAGAAAAAGGACATTGCCAAATGGAGAGCATCAATTATTAAAAGGCTTAGATCACAACAAGGATCAATCCTATTTTCTCTATACTTTGGGGCAGCAACAATTACACTATGCATTATTCCCAATCGGTGAACTTGAGAAACCAAAGGTTCGCGCACTTGCTGAAGCACATAACCTTATCACACATAATAAAAAAGACAGCACTGGCATTTGCTTTATTGGTGAGCGTAAATTCAAAGCTTTTTTAAACCAATACTTACCTGCGCAACCCGGTGAAATTCATGATGAAAACGGTATTGTTATCGGCAGACATGATGGTCTGATGTATTACACCATTGGTCAGCGTCAAGGTTTAGGCATTGGCGGGGTTAAAAATCGCCCTGAAACTCCATGGTTTGCTGCACAAAAAGATCTTGAAAACAATATATTAATTGCCGTTCAAGGTCATAATCACCCACTACTATTAAGACAAAGCTTAACTGCTATTAAGTTGCATTGGGTCAAAGGGCAAGCACCAGCTGATAACTTCAGATGCACTGCCAAGGCACGCTATCG
>NZ_JBXTEF010000141.1:0-23745 GCF_057495195.1 Cysteiniphilum sp.
CACTTTGTTTTTGAGCCTAAAAGCTGTGAGAAAACCATTCCTGCAACCATTCATTGTAATAAAACGGCAATACCGCACACGCGTATCATACAAGTGCCTGCGCAATATATTCCGTTTAGCGGTACGGGTAAGACAGACTGGCGATCAGAGGCGTATCATTCAGGGGCGCACTTTACCTTTCCAACCACAGGTATATTAAAATCATTTTATATTACATCACATGGTAATTGGGGTGGGCATTATTGGGTACATATTCCACCAATAGCATCTACCATAGATGCAAATTATGGTACAAGAAGTGCTTTTTTTATAAAACCACAAAACCCAATATCTTTTGCTTACCCAAACTTAAACATTCAAGTCACACAAGGTCAACAAGGTCAGTTATCAGCAGACGGTAGAGAATATGCCTATGTGCCTGATATGACGATTGCCTATAACGGTGTGATTGAGATTCCAGGCTATGAGAAAAAAGAAAGCTACATTACATGGTCGGATACGATTTGTCCGTAGCGTTGAAGAAGGTGAGGAAGGTTTAACTTTAAGGTTTTTTTGAGAAGGAGTTATTAATAATGAAAGGGTCGTTATTACTATTGTTGCTTGTGGGTTTAGGTAGTCATGCAGGTGCTTATGCTGAGGGTGTGCCTCAAGGATGCACTTATACAGGACAGACATGTGTGCAGCAGGGGGGTACGCGTTATGTAGACGGTGTCCCTGTTTATTCTGATTGCTGGCAGTATCAGCAAAATTATACCTGCCAGATAACCCCTGCTGTAGACACCTGCACTACGATGGATAACTGCAATTATCAATCACAACAGTGCATAGCGCAGATTGCAGGTGTTTGTGTGAAATATCATTACGATTACAGTTGTCCTGTCAAGCATTGTGATCAGAAACCATTTAGTTGTGGCACACCAAAATTCTGTATGGACGGTGATTGTTATAATGCAAAACCCACCAATTCAACAGGGCAGGATTTCGGTCAAGCTGCCGCAGCAATGGCAGCCGCACAAGCTGCTGCGGATCATTTTAATAAAGATACGATGCAGATTTTTCAAGGTAAACCGATGTCTTGTCATAAAGCAATTGGTGATGCTTATGATTGTTGTAGTTTAGATGGTTGGGCTGAAAAAGTGCTTAAATGCTCAGATGATGAAAAACACTTAGCAGACTTAAAGCGTAAAGGCTGGACAGTAGATGTTGGTAGTTATTGTTCAAGTAAGCTAAAGCATCCTTGTACCTCACATGCTTATGTGTCGTGTACTTATGACAGCTTGTTAGTGGTTGATATTATTAAGCAAGGCGTGATTGGGCAGCTTCATCATAGTTTCGGTGATCCCAAATCAACACAATGCTTAGGTGTGACACCAGATGAATTGCAGAAGATTGATTTTAATAAAATTGACTTCTCTAATGTTTCTCAAGACATCATCAACAACATGAATCTGCCACAAGCAGGGCAGTCAACTGAAGATACTAAAAACAAAGTTGATTATCTAAAAGAACATGAGCAATCAGGTGGGGTCATCCAATGAGTGTTGTTGATCAAAACATTGGCTTAGCTTCGTCCAATGATAATTTAACTGCCAATCATCAGATACTTAATCATAGTGGTAAGGCAAGCGGTGAATCTCCATTTAATGCGCCAGCTAGAGATACTGATTCTAGTGGTTTAGTGGTTGTTTGTGTCGTGATTTTTCTGATTTATACGCTGCTTATTAGCATCTACAACAGAACAAAAACATGGAGATCACAGCAGATCAATTCATCTCATAATTCATCAAGTCGAGCGGGTAGAAAGAATCAAAAAGACAAGCTTACTCAATCGAATCAAAAGCATGGCGGGGGAGTATAATGATCATCAAAGATACCCGTAAAGTGGGTAAAATAAAAAACAGACAATTTGCGTGCCAATTGATTGCTTTGACGATATGTATTGTCCTCAGCAAGCCTGCTGTGGCGCAAGAGGTGATTATTCAAGAGGGACACAACAATCAAGGCTGGCAGTTTTATTCAGAGATTATTCCTGATCCTGCCCTTAAAGCAGTCATTGAAAAAGCGCATAGTGGCAATGGTAAAGTCAGTAGCAAAAAAACTGACCCTTACCCTTACACCACGGCAATGGAAGATTTACGAAAAAGCTTCGCAGAAATTCAGAATCGCTATTTATTAAACCCTACACAGGATAATACGATTGCGTGGCAGAAATCAATTATTGCCGTTGAGAAGATGGGGCAGCGTGCAGCTTTGGCGCGTGTGAAGATGTTATTAGCACATCCTGAGTTATCCTATCGGGCAAGCAACCCAACGGAGTCCAATGCCAGACAGATTGCCAACATTCGTCATTTAGATAAACAAAAGCAAATGACGCGTGAGATAGCAAAAACTCATGCAATGCTGTTTTTCTATGATGCAGCCGATCAAAATGCGGAATCGTTAGCCCCAAGTATTGCACAATTTGCCACTGATTATGGCTTCACATTCAAAGGGATGCCATTAACCAACCAGACTTTATCTGCTATCAAAGATAACAGCAATCATCCCGTAAGTAACCTTAACCTTGCGCACAAGTTCGGTGTCACGGTTTTCCCTGCCATTGTACTGGTGAATCCTGTTGCAGGTACTGCGCAACCCGTTGCTTATGGCTATATCTCAACGAATGAGCTGTTAGAGATGCTTTATATGATTGGTACAAACTACAGTACAGAGGATGTTTTCAATGATTAGAACAATAACTACAACCTATTTGTTAATACCTTTGAGCTTGTTGAAGAAAGCAGTCCAATCGTTGCCTGTTTATGCGCTGTCTTTACTGATGTTAATGATTTCATGTCAGATCAGTTTTGCGCAACACCCTGCTGATTTAATGGCAAAGATTATTGCAGAGAAACAGTCTAAGAATCAACAAAGCAACTCAACTGTAAGTGGTGTGTTAGCGAGCAGTGTTAATGGGTCAAACCCTAATTCATTCGGTATAGTGGGAGATAAACAAGAGGCAAATGCGCAAAGCAATCCTTTTTATCCCATTGAGCAGCAATGGGTATTAGTCGTGTTTTTCTCTTCAACCTGCCCTCACTGTAAGCGCTTTATGCCAACCTTAAAGCAATTTACCCATGACTATCATTTTAAAGTGTATGACTACACCTTAGATGGTTCAGGACTACCAAGCTACCCTAATCCACTACCACCCGATCAGCAAACAATTCATGATTTTTTTGGTAATGATCCTATTGAGTACCCTGCTTTGTTTATAGTTAAAAAAAGCAATTTAACAGGTATTCCTGTCAGTGTGGGCGAGATGCCTTATGCCATCTTAAAAGATCGTTTATTGCAAGTTAAAAAAATGATTCAAGAGGAAGGTTTATGATGTTCGTTGTAATGCAGTCTAAACGATTTATATATTATATTAAGCAATTGGCAATCATTTTGGGTTTAGCTATTGGACTTACTGTGGGTTTATGCCATCCAGCTTTTGCGGGATTAAATGGTGAGTTAGACAGCTATTTTAATTCAGTAGGTTACTCATCAAACACAACAACACCTAGTGTTTATCAAGGACAGCAAGCAGGCTATTTAAATGGTGGCTCATTGATGGTTCGTGCCAAAGATCGTACCATTCAGCCCATTGGTATTCATCTGCCAAGCCTTAAAGCAGGGTGTGGCGGTATTGATGCCTATATGGGCGCATTTTCTTTTATTAATTCTCAAAAGCTTGTGCAATTTGGTCAGGAGATTTTGCAAGATGCCATCCCTGTGGCAATTGATCTGGCAATGCAAAGTGTGTCACCGACCTTGCAACGAGAAATGGAAAAGCTCACAAAATGGGCTAACGACATTAACAACTTGAATTTCAGTTCATGTCAGATGGCGCAGAGCTTAGTTGGCGGGATGTGGCCGAAGAATACGGCTGCACAACGCCAAATTTGTCAGGAAGCCAATTCAGGAGCGGGCAATATGTTTGCTGACTGGGCAGCTTCTCGACAAGGTTGTGGCGCAGGTGGTCAAGGGGATGATGGCTTAAATAACGCTAAAAACAATGCCGATACACAAAAGCGCGTTATGAAAAATACCAATGTTGTTTGGCAGCTTTTAGAAGGGTATGACTTTTTAGCACATGATGATGAGTTGCGTGAGGCGTATATGTCAATATCAGGCACCGTTGTCTTCGATCAAAATGGCAGCGCGTACCCTTGCAGCACAATGGTCAGTGAATCCATGATTCAAGCGCTGTTGTATGGTGGTAAAGTGCCTGTGTATGTATGCGATGATATGCATGACTGTTTGCATATAAGAACACCCTCTCAAGGAGCAACACCGATTAATATTCCTGCTTCCAGTGGGTTAGTCGTTCAAGTGACCAAATACCTTAATCAGTTAAAGCAGACCGCACTCAATGATACGGCTTTAACCGCTGAAGAACAAAGCTTTATAGGTCTAGCTGGCATGCCTGTATTGAAGATGATTCAAGATGAGTATCAGGCAGGTATTGTCGATATGAATGATTTAAACACCTATGCAGAGATTATTGCGCAATCTTTGCTAAGCAACTTCTTACAGCAAGCACTGGATCAGGTGCAGACTGCTGTTGCGATGTCTCAGGCAACTGATGCTGCCAAGAAAACCATTGAAGATAGTATTGCCTTGGCTGAAACCAAAGTCAGAACAATGTCACTGCAAAGCTATCAAGAAATCCAAACACAGGAAGCGCTACTTTCTAAAACCATCACCTTAGAGAAAATGGGGCAAGGGCAATTAGCAGCGCAAACTCAGCAAAACATGATGTTTAACACCAATAATCAGTAGGAAGGAAAGAGAAGATGGCAACTGTACCTATTTATGTTTTTGCAGGGGCGCATAGCACTGCTGATATGCTCAATGCCGTTGCAATGTTTGCAGGGGATAATAATTATCTTGAGCTAATCAGTATTTTTGGGTTGGTCGGGATTGTTTTATTAGCGATGAAAATGCTCGCAACAGGCAACTACCAAATCATGTTTAACTGGGCAATCACCTATGTTGTTGTGATGGCGCTTTGTATTGTGCCAAAGACAGATGTGATGGTCATTGATTTATCAGATAACACGAGCTTTCAACAAGTTGACAATGTGCCTTTAGCTTTAGGTGTAATCGCCAGTGAATTATCTACGATCAGCTACGGTCTATCACAATTCATTAGTGACGTTTATCATGCGCCAAATGATCAGGAGTATACTAAAACAGGGTTCTTATTTGGCTCTCAACTGGTGCAAACAACCTTGCAGGCGCAGATGCCAGATGCGAACACAATGGCACTATGGGATCGTTACACAGCGCAATGTATTTTACCTGATATTGCTTTAGCACGTGTTAATCCGAATAAATACACGATGAGTCAACTGGCAAACGCCCCTGATATATTTAGTTTTTTAGCGAATCATAATCCATCGCCTTTACGAGGCATTTATATTGATAGTAATTTCAATACTTGTCAGCAGGCACTACCTAAGCTTAAAGCAAAATTTGAAGCGCAGGCAAATGAAAGCTTGGATTTCCTTGGTAAAACCTATTATCCAAAACGCCAGCAATTGCAGGACAACATTAAAACGCTAGTAAGTAATACATACAATTATATGTTTGGGATGTCTAACTCAGCACAGCAGGACTTAGTGCAGAACATGGCAATTAATTCACTCAAGCAGGGGCTTAAAGCGGCGGCGGCTGAAAGTGATGCCAGTGCAGCCTTAAATTACGCTGTTTCTCAAGCGCAGAAACAAGAAACAGCAAGCTATCTTACAATGGGGCAATTAGCAGAGGTTAACTTGCCTGAAATGCAAAGCATTTTGTTTACCTTTTTGTTGGCAATGTTTCCGTTTTTTGTCATCTTTTCTTTTATCCCAGATATGGGGTTGAAGGTACTTAAAGAGTATATCATTGGATTGATTTTCTTATGCTCGCTACCTGTGACCTATACGGTATTGCATTACTTAATGCTCTCCGAGCTTGCTAGTAGCGGCAACACCTATGGCTCTATTTATCAGGGGATTACTTTATCGAATATTAATCCCATTGCAGCAAAACACACGCAGATGGCATCAATCGCGGGATATTTGATGTCTTTAACGACATTCTTAACCTACATTATCGTCAGAGGGCTTGCTCAAGGGATGGTGAGTATGTCTGAGCGATTAGGCGCATTAGCTAATAGCGGGGTCTCTGCTGCGGCTCATCAATGGACAGATGGCTCGTTAAGCTTGAACTCATCTCAAGTTGGTAATCATACATGGGATTCAATTACAGCGAATAAGCACGATCTTGCGCCAATGGATCGCTTTAATTCTGCCAGCTATCAACGTGGTGATGGGGCAACAGTGACACAGTTTGCCAATGGTCAAATCAGTGTTGATCAACCAAACTCGAATCTGCGTTCTGGTATTAACGTCTCGCAAAGTATTAGTGACAGCCTACAACATTCATTAGCAGATGCACACAAAGCAACGCTTTCTGATCGAAATAGCTTAGGTATGTCAAGTGCCAGAACCACTAATGACTTGTATCAGTTGGGAGATAATATTTCTCATGGTCAGACGCAAGGTATTCAAATGAGCGAATCACAGCAGGCTGCCTTTACTAAAGCGTATCAGGAAAATCAGAATGTGGTTGATCAGGTGATGAAGAATACAGGAATGTCGCATGATGATGCTTCAAAATCACTTAAAAGTCTTTACCAGTCTGCCAAAGGTGGTGTTAAAACTGAAATCCCAGAACTATTCAGATTAGTGGAGCCAGTAAATGCCTATGCTTCTGTTGAGGCTGGTGGTACTCATAGTAATGAATGGTCTCACTCTGATTCATCTATGAATTCAAAACAGTTACAAGAAGCTGAATCATTAATGAAATCTTACTCAGACAGCATGAATACAATGAGCAGCATTGCTACTAATAGCACAGTAACAGATAGTAGCTCAAGAACAGGCGCTGTACTACATAACTTTAGTGATGACTATCGTCAGACACAAGATTATTCACGTCAGGTTAGTGCAGATGAAGCGCGTGAAAAAAGCCTATCAACGGCATTGTCGCAAGCAAAAACCAATAGTGCTTCTATCAATGAAAATGCTAACTTTGATTATGTCAATATGCTCAAAGATCGCTTCCCGCAGCATTATGCAGATATATTAAATGACAGCTCTCCTGCAAATGCGGCGATTCATCAATCAACACAGCAGGACTTTGTGAATGAGAAAGTTGCTGACTTCAATAGAGAGTTTGGCATCGGGGCAAATACATTTGGCAACAATCAAATTGATAATGCGAATGCTCAAAATAAATCAAACCTTGATTTTAGTGCGCAAAACACTAATGGCAATGCGGCGTATCACACAGATACGTTAAAAGATAATCATGCGCAAGGTGGCTCTGCATTGTATGAAAAAGCAAGTGATAAAGGCATTAAGTTCGATCAAAACACCTATGATCAGCAAGTTGCACAATCTCAACAGTCACTAAATTATGGTACATCTCAGGTGCATAAAAAAGGCGTAGGACTTAAAGAGTCTGCACATGCGCGCAATCAATCGATCAAAGATTCATTACAGCAAGATGGAGTGTTGCCACAAAGTGAAAGTTTAGTTTCTGGAGTGACAAATAATAAACCCCAATCTCCAGATATAAGCAAGCTTAATGCAAGCGCTGCTGAGGAGAATGGAAAAATTGCGCAAGAGGCGTGGAGTAATTTATTCGGCGGTAAAGGAGATAAAAAATAATGTGCTATTTATTGCTAAATTGTTTTAACCACTGTTCTTTAAACGCGCGGTACATTGGTATGGATTCTTTGTTGGCGGCTAATTGTTGCAAGACTATTGCTGTAATAATTGATGCAATACTTAAACCAAAGAATACGATGCTATTGTTTTTGGTTGCCAATGTATCGGTCATAAACCACAAAATGTTAAAAACAACAAATAAAGCCATAAACATCCACGAACCTAACATGAGTGGTCGTGCTTCTTTGTTAAGAGATTTTAATACAGGCGTAAAAAATCCTTTTGTATCTTTCAAATACTTAGGATCAGATTGCCAGCTATCACTTACATCTGCTATGGTATTAGCAGGATCATCACCATATATTGCTTGGTACAAATCCTTGTCCTTAAAGACTTTTTGGGCAAAGTCTGCATCTTCGAGAATCATCTTCCGAAATTTGGCTTTAGTTTGTGCATCCATTTTCGTCACTCCTTTACGCATCAACACTTGTCGTCAAGAGGTATTATAGCATGTCTAGTAAAAATTTAACAAAGAAAAATAAACAGGCACACTTCACTCGTGGGGCGCAGATTACCTTCCATAATTTGCGGATGTTATCACAAGCCAGTGGCAAGGTTTTTAAGATCGGCATTGCTATTTTTGTATTGGTGATGGTGATTGGTTTTGTGCTGACAATGAATAAGACGATGATCACAGCCGTATTTGGTTTTTATAAAGCACATGCGTTAACGGCTTTTCATCGTGGACAGTCACTAATTTGGGTTTGGTATCAGGGTAACTGGGGATCACAAAATGCCAGCAGTGTTGTTAATGATCTATGGTTTAAAGAAGAGGTTGCCAGTTTTTGGTGGTTGATTGTGACTTTTGCGGTCATCGGTGTTTTTCTGTCGGTGCTATGCACTTATTTGGCAACCATTGGTTTGCGCAAAGTTGGCAAAGATCGTACAACTGATAAATTTGATCGCGGAATGGAGCTAGACTCTCCTAAGGTATTAGCCAAGGCACTTTCAAAAAACCAAGATCAATCACTAATGGCAATTGATCGCCATCGTGTATTACCCAAAAACTTTGAGCTATATCAAACCTTGATTGATGGCACCACAGGGATGGGTAAGACAGTCTTGTTGATGAAGTTTTTAAGTTACGTGCGCCAGCAGGGAGATCGAGCAGTTATTTATGATAAAGGATGCTCCCTTGCGCCATTTTTTTATCGTGAAGGGGTTGATCATTTGTTGAATCCATTTGATCAAAGAAGTGTAGCATGGAACACATGGGCAGATTGTGAAGACATTACGGACTATCAAAATATTGCCGATGCCTTAATCCCAATGCATGGGCAGGCTGATCCTTTTTGGGTTAATGCTGCTAGAAGTATTTTTGTTTCTACTGCAAGCAAGATGCAATCAGATAAATCACGCTCAACGTATAAGCTATTATCAATGCTTTTAACCTCAACGCTTGAAGATATATCCAGTTACTTAGAAGGCACGGATTCAGCAACCTTGGTCAGTACAAAAGCCCAGAAAACCGCAATTTCCATCAAGTCTATTTTAGCAACGTATGTTAAGTCATTGCGATTCTTGGCTGATATTGAAGAAAAAAACACTCAAGCCTTTTCTATTCGCAATTGGATTCATGATGAAGCAGCTAATCGTGGTTCATGGTTATTCTTAACGTCTAACACTAGACAGCATGCGTCAATGCGACCATTAATTTCTGTGTGGCTTACGATTGCCTCATTAGCCTTACTCGAAATGGAGCCTGATGAGCATAGACGTATTTGGTTTATTATTGATGAGGCACCCTCTTTACATGCTATTCCAAATTTACCTGAGACGATTGCAGAGGTTAGAAAGTTTGGTGGTTGCTTTGTGATTGGCTTGCAGTCATATGCGCAGCTACGTAAAACCTATGGCACCGATTATGCCGAAACCATTTTTGACTTATTAAATACCCGCTTTTTCTTTCGCTCACCCTCATCACAGATGGCAGAAATATCCTCCAAAGAGCTAGGGGAACAGGAAATTGAGCGCTCAACTGAGCAATATTCTATTGGAGCTAATACTATTCGTGATGGTGTTTCAATGGGTACTCAATCCGTTACCAGAAGGCTTGTAAGTCCTGCGCAAATTATGCAGTTAGATAAGCGCCAATGCTATTTGCGTATTGGTGGTTCTTATCCTGTCACTAAACTTAAGCTTGAGATTGATCAGCTTCCATTGCAAGCCAAAGGGTTTATGCCGCGAAATATGTCACAAGAGTCGATGAGCAAAATGCAAAAAATTGATTTGTTAGCGGGGGACGCTATGTATGGCAATCTCAAAGCATTGGATCAGGACACTTTAAATAATCTTAACAGTGTATTAAGCGATAGCCATGATGACTTAAAAGGTGATGTTGATCGCCATATCAATGCTCTTGAAACCTTTGATCGTCAAAAGCTAGCTCGCAAAGCTCAGAAAATACAGGAAAGCGCATCAAGCATCGATAGTGATGAATTGAATGCTAATGGCATAGATGATGATAATTCAACAGAAAATTCATCTATCGAAAACAATCAAATCTCTACAGCAGATCGCAATGTCGCAGATAAGAGAAGCAGAAAAAACAAGAAAGATAAAAAAGATAAAAAAGATAAGGAAGACAAGAGAGATGAGACAGAAGGTGATTCAGATGGATCAGGTGACGGTGGTGGTGAGTCATTAGCATTTGTCGATGCTGGAAATGCAATAGCCGAACATCATGGTAATCAGCATAAGAAAGACAAAAAGGACAGCATAGCAAAATCAAAATCTCAAGGTAGCCCAGAAAATAAAAGGGATACAGATAGTTTGAAAACCCAAGAACAGGTGATTGATCAGAAGAAAGCGCAAGAGGTCAGTCAGTTAGCTGAACTCGATGAAAATTATTTTGATGATTTGCTGTAAACAACTACAGCGAAAACTTTAACCAAAACCAATCAACGCACAAAGGAGAGAACAGATGGGCGTAAAAACAAATGATGTAAACGGTATCAATCAGGCGAAAGGATCAACACTCAAAAAGCCTAAGCTACTACGTCAATTAGCCGTAATAGGTTGTGCTGCATTTATTGGCAGCCAACTGGCAGGATGCTCAGCCATTAGTACGGCAATCAAACATCGCAATTTAGAGACAGAATCAAAAATGAGTCAAACCATTTTCCTTGATCCTGTTAGCCAGAAAGATAAAACCATCTATGTGCAGGTAAGAGATACCTCAGGGCAGGATGTTAATTTAAAAGATGCTCTTGTTGCTTCATTAACAGGTCAGGGGTGGCAAGTTGTGAATGATGTTGATCAGGCGCATGACATGGTGCAGGTCAATGTACTTCAAGTTGGTACAGCACCAAACCAGCAAGCCGTATGGCAATCGATGAGTAGTGGCTTTGGCAATGCAATTGTTGGTGGTTTTACAGGTGTTGCTGTTGGATTAGCTACTGATAGTGTTGCCGCGGGATTGGGCGTTGGTGCGGCAACAGGCGCAATTGGTTGGGTTGCTGATCAGATGGTTGAGGATGTGACGTATTCCATGATTACCGATGTTCAAGTTTCAGTGCGCACAGCAGGTGTGACGGAAACAACACAGGGTAATTTAGCACAAGGCACCTCAACAACCGTTAAGCAAAGCTATACGCAAAAAACAGACTGGCTACGCTATCGTACGCGCATTGCTAGTGTTGCTGATCAAGTCAACTTGGACTTTAAAGATGCCAAGCCAACCTTAGTGAGTGAAACAACAAAAGAGATTGCGGGCATATTTGGAGCTTAGAAATGGGCATACTATCAACGGAAAAAGTAAAGCGAGTCGCCATTGTTTTGACACTTTATGTGGTTGCAGTGTTAGTTAATATGATGTTTATCATTTGCTTATATTCTTTGTTTTCAGGCGCACCAGTCAACCAGTCGATGCTAGGCGCAATGTTAAGGACATCATTATTTGTCTCTGCTGTGATGTTTTATTCTGCGGTTGACTTTTTTAGTCTTGGAGAAAAAGAAGCAAGAGATATAAATCTTATTGGAGTCGTTTTTTATACGTTTATCTTAGTGGTTAGTGCAAGCGCATTGCTTATTAATGACTAAATGGATTGATAAAAAACAAAAACAGTGTAATTGCAGCAACGCTCATAAGAAACGAAGAAATGCTGATATGTAATGGCAATACGATTGAACCTATAGAAACAACAGTAAGCCCAATCAGCATATTGATGATTAATTTTTTGATGAAGTCATCCATAACGATACATAGATACATTTAAAAGGTCATTATATGAAAAACATTATCGTAAAAAAATCATTGCTTCAAGCCAGTTATCTTAGTTTATTGGTAAGCTTTCTATTTACAGTTGTCTTGAGTTTTATGCATCAAGACACTCTTAAAGACATACTTAATTTATATGAGCATAGTGCCATCATGATTATTAGTTTGGTTCTTTTGTTCATGCTAATAAGAAAAATGAGATTCAAGCGCTAAAGTAACTCGAATAAGTTGATAAAACCATCATTGAATGGGTTGGGCTTCCTATGCCAAAAATTAGTAAATACAAAAAAAATTAACACATTTCACCCTTTAGCACAGGCGTTATTTTGATTGCATAGCAATCAATTTTTGAAATCTTTACGAATTTTTAGCTTTAACGCTGGTAGCTAAGTGTGAAGTAATTTATGTGGCAGTGGCTTACGAGGGGAAGGGAGGGGAGGAAATTAAAGCCGACTACCACATCTGATGTAAAGTATAGCAGAGCAAAAATTAAAAGAAGATTAAATCAGTCATGAAAAGCAAAAAAAGTAAAAAAGAATAGAAGAATAGAAGATAAGTCAACGATGATCAAAACAGTTAAGAGGGCAGAGCATGATCTCGATTTCAGCAATTAAGCAATCAGCGAAAGGTGCGGCTGAGTATTATACCAAAGACGAGAAAAACTATTATTTATCCGAAAAAGAAAAGGGGTTAGAAAATAGTGCGCTTTGGATGGGTAAACTGGCTGAGCAGTTTGGACTGGCAGGCAAAGCCGTTGATGTTGAAACGCTGACCAAAATTCTGTCAGGCGAATCACCTGATGGCGGGCAAAAAGTGTCGGATCATGGACGAGGACATCGCACAGGTTGGGATTTTACTTTTTCGGCACCCAAAAGCGCTTCATTGATGGCATATATTTATGGTGATTATCGCTTTATTGAGGCTCATGACAGAGCCATTGTTAAAGTGGCTAAAGCTATTGAAAAACACACCGCACAGGTGCGTATTTCAACAGAAGAGGGGCAAGTGTTTGAAAACACGGGTAACATGTGTATTGCTGCTATTCGTCATGCCACCTCAAGAGAAGATGATCCGCAAGTGCATACCCATTTATTAGTGCCGAATATGAGTGCTGATAAAGACGGTACATTGCGAGCAATGGCATCGACCATGATTCAAAAGCATGGGGTGATAAATGGCATGGCTGAGCGTGTTTTTCATGATCAGAAATATTACACCGCGATGTATCAGTCATTTTATGGCAAAGAAATTCAGTCGATGGGCTTTGATGTGGAGTCAATGGAGAATGGACTGATAAATATTAAAGGTTTTTCTAAAGAGTTAATTCAAGGATTTTCAAAAAGGCGTGAGGATATTGTTAAAAAAGCTCAAGAGCTGGGCATTAAAACACATGCTGGCATGGATGTGGTAACTTTGGCAACACGCAGTCCAAAGTCAGCTAAAAACATCGATGAGTTAATGGCTAACTGGCAACATGAAGCCAAAGATTATGATGCTAATTTTCATCCTGACCAACTCAAAGACAGCTCAACTAAGCATGTTACTGAAATAAATCCATCACAAGCGAGCTTACAACAACAAGCAATACATGCCTTAACCGAGGCAATGAAGCATTTGGGTGAAGTACAAACCACGTTTCGTTATGAACGTCTTATTGAAACTGCCTTAAATAAATTTATGGGCAACAGCTTATTAGATGTCAATGACCTAGATAAGGCATTAAAGCACATGCTGCAATCAGGGTATGCTGTATCTTGCCCTAATGACCAAATTGCCAGTGTCTTATCATTAGCACAAGAAAAAAAGCTGCTGGACACCGTTAGTCAGAAATTCAAATACATGTCATGTGAAGTGAATGCTGAAAAAATGAGCGCCTTGAATATCAGTGACGATAACAAAAAAGCGATTACCGATATTTTAGAAAGTGGCAAACAAACTAATGTGATTAATGTCAAAGGGGATCGGATTCCCCTGCTAGAATCGTTACTTGTTGCCGCTGAAGGTGCTGGCAAGCAGGTGACGATGATTGCTCCGAACCATAGTTATTTATCTGAGCTGAACACCATCAAAAGAACACATGCCGAAAACAGTACATTTAACTGGTTTAAAGATTTATTTAAGGTTAATCGCCTGCACACGACACATTATGCGCAAAGAGATAGTGTTAGTTTTAAAAATCAGGTGGTGATTATTGATCAAGCACAGCGCTTAAGCTTTAGTGATGCACAAGCCTTAATTGAAAAAGCTGCCACCCAGCAGGCTAAAGTTGTTTTAGTCAATGGCTCAAGTAGTGACCAGCGCATCAAAGGTCATGTAATGGATACGATCAAGCAGGGTAATATCACTGAGGTTCAATTTCACCATCAAGGCGTTGTTGAGACAAATGTTAATCTCCATGAAATCAAAGATAACCAGGAGCGCATTGCACAAATCGCCAAACAGTATGTTGCTTTATCTCCAGATGAGCAGCAAACGACTCGTGTTCTGGGTGGAAACATGCGCGAGGTTGCAGGACTCAATCTGGCAATCCGTGAAGCCATGAAAAATGATGGCAGCTTAAGTCGTGTTGAGCAGGAAGTGTCACATCTGTCACCGTGCTTTTTAAGTGATGCAGAAAAGCGCACCGCGCAATCTTATAAATTAGGTCAAGTGATTAAATTATCACGCCCTAATGAAGCAGCAAAAGTTGCCAGAATTACCGATATTGATATACATAAAAATCAGTTGACCTTGAAAGAGATGGGGCATCAAAACAACTCCTTAGTAGGTAAGATTCTTAACCACTTCACATCAGCGGATGGTAAAGGTGATAATGCTCATATTTCATCTGCTACTTCATTCACACTGGCAACAAGGAGTAATGCTCCACATATTCAAGTATATGATCAAAAAGTTATTCCTGTGGCAGAGGGTGACAAACTATTTATTGCGCCAACTCAGCAAGGAAAAGGTTATACAGAGAAAACACTGTTTGGTAGCTTTACGGTCAGTGAATTTCACCCTGCAACTGATCATAAAGAACAGGAAAAAGTTACTTTAACGGCTGAAGAGGGTAAAAACTCAAAACCCATCACAATGCGATTGTCTGAGTTGGCAACGCATAATATTCGCTATGATTATGCGCATAAGCTTAACTCTCTCTTAGAAACGGAAAAAGACAAAGCACATAATGTGATGGTCTCGCTACCTAGTTACATGGCATCAAAAGAAGTGCTAGAGAGTCTCACAGAAAAAACACGAAATAACTTACATATTTATAGCAACCACTATGACGCACTTAAAACAGGATTAGATAAATCCGCTATTCGCCCTAACAGTATTCGCAGTGTTTTAAATTATGACTATCACAACAATGCTCCAAGCGAATCAAATACAACCAACACCCCAGACAATAGTTCAACCACATTAGATCGCACGGTAACCAATACAGCTAAAGAAAACATGATTGGTGATAAGTTGAGTCATGACATTAATCAGGCGGTAGCATCATTGCGCGATGGCTATAGCGACAAAATTAATATGACGCAGGAAAAAATCATTAATCGTGCCGTTGATTTTGCTGTTTCTCATTTATCGGATAAGGAAGCAGCGTTCAGACATCAGGACATGGTGAAAACAGCGATTTGCCATGCACTTAAAGAATACAATCAAGTGGTTACTGCTGAGGATGTTGAACACAAGTTAGGTGAACTTAAGGCGCAGGGTGATATTTTAAGTGCTGAATATGGCGATGGCACACGTTGGGTCACAAAAGAAGCCTATGAGTGTGAAAAATCCATCATTCAAGAAGTAAGAAATTCTCAAGGTCAAATCAAGCCATTAATGGATAGCAAAAAGGCAAATAGCTTTCTACAGCAAAGCCATTTAACAAGAGGGCAAAAAGAAGCCGTTAGCTTGATTTTGACGACAGAAGATCGCATCGTCAGCATCAATGGTTACGCTGGGGTTGGTAAGTCCACCATGCTTGAATGCGCTCAGGATATTAAAAACATGCAACAGTCACTGGAAAAAAGCAATGAGCAAGCAACCAGCAATCTTCGATTTTTAGGCTTAGCACCAAGCTGGCAGGCAGTACACGAGCTTGAAGCAAAGGGAATTAAGTCACAAACTTCTCAGTCACTGTTACAAGATGTGCTTAAGGCATCATCTAAAGAAATGGAAAAATATCAAAACACTGTCTTTTTACTGGATGAGTATTCGATGGTGTCCAATCAGGATATGCTGCAATTTGTTAAATTTATCAACCAGCACAAATTAAAAGCTGCCGCTTTAGGTGATGTTAAGCAGATTGGTTCAATGGGTCAGGGAAAACCTGTTGAGATGCTGCAACAAACGGGCAATATTAAAACCGCTCATATGAAAGATATTGTGCGTCAAAAAGAAATCAAAAATGCACAAAATGAAGTTGTACATGGAGATAAGAACCTACATGAAGCGGTTAAGCATATTGCAGAAGGTCGGCTCAAACCATCGCTAGAGGCGATGAAAAAACAGCAGGGCAGTCAGCGTATTCAATACGTCAACAATCGTTCTGTCTATCAAAAGGTTTTAAAATCAAAAGACTTTGAAGCGTATCTTAATCAAAACGTCATATCAACAGCTGATAAAGGAGAGGGACTGTCAACGGATAAAAAACTCAATACTGAAATAGCACATAACAAAATGATCAAAGCCGTTGCTTATGATTATTTATCACGCACACCTGAAACACGCGAAAATACACTAGTAACTGCCTACTCTCATGAAACACGCGACCAAGCAACACGCTATATTCGCGATGGTTTAAAAGCTGATAGTACACTGGCAAAACAAAGCCACAACTTCACTCGCTTGCGTGGTTTAAATATTACCGAAACACAAAAGCGTAATATCAGCAGTTATGTCGGCGGGGATCGTATTGTTAAATTAGGGCAAGATCAATATTACACGGTTGACAGCGTCACGAAAGACAGCCACATGGTGACACTCAGGAATGTTAAAGACGACAGCTTAAAAGTTATTGATACGCACAAAATCAATCCAAAGACAGTCGGCTTGTTTGTATCATCAACCATGCCCATTGCCTCAGGTGAAAAAATCATGATGCGCATCACTAATAAAGCCAAAGGCTTTCAAACAAATGATGAGTTTACAGTGACACACACTGACAGCAAAAGCTTTACTGTCAGAAATGGACAAAAACAAATCACTTTTGATGGTAAAGAAATGAAAGACTGTCACTGGGATTACGCCTATGTTAAAACCGCTAACAATGTTCAAGGGGCAACACGGAAATTTACAATTGATATTGGTGATCCTAAAAGTCCTTTGGCAAATCTTATGCGCTGGTATGTTGACAGCTCAAGGGCTACTGATCATTACCGTCTTTATACAACGGAAGATAAAGCACTGCTTTTAAAAATGTTTAACAATGATGGTGCTAAATACAGCGCCTTAGAAACATTACGTGCCTATATCAGTGACAAAAGTGATTTATCTAAAACAGGGGATCGCATACTGTTTGACACCAATATTAAGCAGCAACCAATCAATCAACCTTATGACCAAGGTAATGACAATAGAGAAGATAAAGAGAGCAAAGAAAATGAAGATCAATCTAAAGCGCAAACATCGCCAGAAAAGGCAAAAGCCAAGATCACCTCATCACAAAAATTAAAAACCAGCAATCAACACCAATCAAAACAACGATTAGATAAGCATGAGATTGAGCAAGCACTCAATGCCAATGCGGAAAATGTCCTAATCATGTTACTAGGTGAGAAAAACCCAACCTATTCAGATCATAAAACATGGGCTTTCGGCAGCAACAAAGGATCATTAAAAGTCACCATGAGCGGTAATTTTAGAGGGCATTGGCGAGACTGGTCAGGAGATGAAAAAGATCATGGCACCCTGTTAACACTTATTATGCGTGAAAAGGGCATGGATTTTGTTAGTGCCTTAGAGTATGCAGCAAATATAGTTAATGTGAGTCCACGCGATATTGATGCTCCAGCAATTCAACCCATTAAACCTAAAACACCAGAAGTGGCAAAGACATTCCCTTATGCACAGAAAATATATAACGGATTAAAGCCAATCAAGGGCACAGTGGCAGAGCGCTACTTAAAAGAAACGCGTGAAATCAAAACGCACTATAATGCGGATAATCTTTATTACCACAAAGGCGTTTTCTCACCCGAGGATCAACAACAGCACCCTGCATTAGTTGGCGTTTTTCGTGATAATAAAGGTGAATTTCAGGGCGTAGAAGCGATTTTCTTAGATAAGAATAATCCAGTCAAAGCTGATCTCAATATGCAAAAAATATCATATGGCAATAAAAAAGGGTTTGGTATTGAGCTATACAAACCACAACACAGTACGGGCATTACCTACATAGCAGAGGGCATTGAAACCAGTCTTTCAATCGCTGAGTCATTAGGTAAAGATAATCACATTATTGCCATATCAGGTGCCAGCAATATGGGTAATATTAATCCTGATGTAATCAATGATAATGTGGTTGTTTGTTTTGATAATGATGGTAAGAATGCAGATAGCTTAAAGGCACTTAAAAGCACCATTACGAAATTAGAAGAAGCAGGGAAAAATGTCATTGTGAGCATGCCTAATGAAGTAAAAACTGACTTTAACGATATGCTCAAATCAGAAGGAAGTGAGACAATACGCAGTAAAATCATTCATGATATAACACAGAGTATGGGCATTCAAGATCAGGATACGATCGAACAAATTGCAGATAAATACATTGAGGATACAGCCTATAAATTAGATAAACCCAACCCACAAGGAAGTCCGCTAGACGACTTAAGAAAGATCAGCGCTGAGCTTATTGCTAATGCTGAAAACCCATTAGATCAGTATGCAAAATCATACGAGAAAAGTACCGATAAAGGGGATATTAAACTACCTGATAATCGAGAAATTGATAAGCAGTTAAATATTGAAATATCGATTTAAGCCATCGCAAAATTGATGTTTGATGGAGCATTTTTAGCGGGATGAATATTGATATCAATGTCCTGACCAAGCTTCAAAAGAATGCTGAACATGCGATCAATTGTGAAGCCTGCAAAGTTACCATTGACGATTTTTGATAAGTCACCCTGTGCAACACCTGTTAATTTTGACGCTTTAACTTGCGTAATTTTTTCTTCTTTAAGTAACTGACTTATTTTGAGCGCTAACCGTGCTTTTGCCTGCATTTCGACAGGATCATTAAAGCCTAAATCATCAAAAACATTACCAGAGCCTTTGTGATATTTAATTTCATTTGCCATGATCAATCTCCAATTGCTTTGCTTCTTTTAAACGCTTTAGTATCATTTCAACATCTTGCTTTGGTGTTGATATGCCGCGCTTAGATTTCTTTTGAAAACAATGCAAAACATAAAGTGTTTCACCAATTTTTACCGTATAAGCACATCGATATGTATCACCATCATGGTTTTCAACTACCTCAATCACTGCTGTGCCGCTAAATTGTTTTCCTGTCAGTGGTTTTGCATGCTGATGCTTTTCACCTATTTGTGCCAAGTGCAGCGCATAACCCATTGCAGAGCGCACTTCCTCAGGAAAGTTTTTCAGATCGTCCAGTGTGGAGCCTAGCCATATTACTTCTTTCATATGAAAGCATGCTTAAATATAATATAGTGAATATACTATATTTATCAAGATTAATCAATTGTAATCAATATTGTCAGGATTTAAGTAAGCAGCATTTTTTGTACTTTTTTCCACTACCACAAGGACACGAATGATTGCGTCCAATTTTTTGATTATGGGGAAATTCTTGAAACGAAGTTTGTTTACTTTTAGATGATTCAGACTCAAAAAATTTGAATAATTCGTTTTGCTGCTGATACGCTATTTGTTGTTCATCACTCCATTTATCACAATGCAAAAGCAAAAAGTCTTCCGAAACCGTATTATAAAACTTGGGAGGTTCAACTGCAATACCAATAATTTTTGTTAAGTTTATAAACTTGTTCCTTGCTGCACCACAAGCTATTTCTAAAATTATTCTTCTCTTTTCTCTATACTCATCGTAATCAATATTTTTAGGATACGATAGCTGCAAAAAAACATAACCAGTATCAGGGTTTGTTAAAGATGTCATAAAATTCATATAACGAGCAAATCCATTTTCAAAAGAAGGAAAAGACTCAATTCCTCTTTGCATATGACTTGATAAAGCCCTTCTAGATAATCTGGATTCTTTAGTCATTTCAAAAACAGCAGACTCACTTTTTAAAATATCACCATTGCCAGAGGTTTCTCCTCTTAATGCATGTTCGCATGTCTTTTGAATAAGCTTATCCCACAAATATGATATTTTATTGGCTTTATTTCTCTCTTTGTAAGCTTTAGATTGGCAAAATTCATGCCATGCACCTTCACCAATATGTAAAGCATTTTCCTTTCCTGTTCGTGATCCAATAATATGCTTTTGAGAGACACTATCAAAGTTTAACAAATAATGAGCCAGCAAATCTTCTTCACCACAGTAAGTTAAACAATCTAATTTTCTGATGGCGTTTTCTTTTTCAAGAATGTACATTTTAAAATCTTCAAACGTATCAAGCTCATCAAGAATCATGATTAAGTTTTCCTCATCAAAGACATGTGTGAGATTATTCTTATCCATTCTCACCATGAAAGGAATATCGGGAATATTGGAATAAACGCTATTTTCATTGCATGTTGTACTTGAGTAGCTTAAAGCTAAACTGCCATATAAATTATTTTCCGAGTCAGTTTTACAATGATTTTTTGCACCATGTGCCACGATAATTTTATGTATATGTATATTATCTAATGATAATTTAATAGGTATCTCTTGTTTACATTTATCATCAAAATATATTTTACCACCACTACTTATATATCTTTCTGCACCACTAGCGGTTTTAACTTGTTTTTCGATTGTATTTTTTTTCCATCTTCGCCATTTGACATCTATATCATTATCTTGATTATCAAGAGCGCTATTCCCCCGATCAAAGAAAATGAATACATGATTATCAAAAACCGCCAAAACATCACACATTTCCTTTGCTTCTGATTTATATGGGTTAGCATAACACCATGCTTTCATGAATACATTTTGACATAAAGCTAGTAATAGTTTTTCTGTTTTTGTCACACCATTGCTTATCAAAAACGAACTCCATTTTATTTTAAATTTTTAACTAGATTGATAAAGTCAATCATTAATATCACCATCAACAACGCGTGACTTTATTTGCTGTACACGTGTTTTTATAAACTCAATTTCTTCACTTGATGATTCAAATAAAGGCTTATTGTCTTTATATAAAATCTTTAATACTGTCTCGAGCATCAATCTGTTTTCATGCGTCATAACGGCAGCATTTTGATAAAATTCCTCCCAGTTTTCCTTATTATCTTCTTCTGGGTTTAGCTGTTTTTCCTTAACATAAACACCTATTTCTAACAATTCTCTAACACAATCAGGAAAGCTTTTATTAGTTTCATTTGCAATATTTTCAATCCGTTTTTTTAGATTTTCATCGACTCTTACATCAATTCTAACAGACATATCCACCCTCAAATATCATCATTATTACCATGAACTACACGATTTTTAACTTGTTGAATACGTGTAGTGATATATTCTAATTCCTCATTTGCAGATTTAAATTTTGATTTACTTTCATCAAAAACGGCTTTTAAAATTGATTCCAAAATCAACTTAGATTCCAATGATTTAATCGCAGATATTTGCTCTAATTCATCCCAATTATCTTGAGGGTCATCTGCGCTTAATCCAACTTGAATTAAGTCTCTGACATATTGAGACAATTGAATATTTTTCTTTTTTGCTTTTTCTTCCAGCTCATCTTTCAAATAATCTGGGATTCGTATTGTTAATATTTTAGCCATTTCACCCTCGTTTTACCCTTGATTCAACCATTTATAAATATATGACGATTGTATTTTAATGTAAGTCGTTAGTCATACATTGAGCTGTTAACGGATAAGTTCCGCTTAATTTTCTCCATATTCTATCAAATATGATCATACAATCGTATGCCATCAAAAGCTAAACTCATAAATTCAGTGTATTTTTTTGTATGTCGCGACATACACTCGTCACACATCAACGCAAAACTGAGCTATTCTGTCATATACATGGCATACAATTCACGTTTTCAAAGCTTTTATCCGCTTAAAACCCATATCATACAATTAGCATACGCTTATTTTAATCGCCATACAATCGTATTATATAAATACTTATAAAATCAATCATATTTACTTAATTATATGGGTTTATGACGAATGTCATACTCAAATATTTATAAATATCATACATTCGTCATAAATGATTATTTTACATATGATGCGGTTATTTTTCCGAAAGTTCAACGCCATTTGGCGGTATATTGGAAAATAAAACAACTCATTTTCTCAAAAAAACTTCTCGCACGCTAACCCTTGAAAATAAAGGCTTTCACGACTTGGATTACGCCCCTGCTAACAGCGTGGGGTGTGCTACTATATTATATGACGGATTTTACCACTTGCTAACACGGTGAAAACATTGATCCAATTTTTAAAATATGAGCGCTAAAGCCAAAAGCCACTTCAATTTATGGCGATTGAATAAATTTATATTTTGTCAATCTAAGCAATTTCTTTATATTGATTCTGCGCACTTACATTCAAAAGAAAACTAAAAACTTTTACACAACCTTTAACAGCTTCTATGTAATCATCATCTGTTAAAAGTGAAAGCCAACTTTCAATATATTTTTCATGGTTTTTTATCTCACCATTAATGCCAAAATGCTTTAATAAAATAGTGCTACTGATCTCAGCAATTAACTCTTCTTTTGCATAAGACTTTTTGCATGAAAAATTTATTTCACGATTTAATCTGCTTGGATGCAATGTCCAATGCGCTAACTCATGCAAAAGTGTGGCTTGATAGTCTGCCCCAGTTTTAAAATATTTTGGACTTGGTAGGCGTATCTCGTCTAGCTCTGGTGAGTAATAAGCTTGACCAATGTCATGATGAATAATTTTTGGATTGTGTGCATTAATCAAGCTTTCGATGCCGCTATCTGTATTTATTTCATGATCAACATCTTTTAAGGTTGTTTGCGTTAAATTAAAAACTCGATACATTTTAGGGCATATAGCCGTATATTCGTATTTGTCACCAGTTTTAACCTTAACTAAATGACCATTGTTTTTATATTCATAATCAGATTTTGCCACACCTTCTTTTTTGTAAGTTGTAAAGAAAAAGACTTCTTCAGATTTTTAACCTTTACGCACACTTCCACCGAGTTCATTTATTTGTTTGAACGTCAACCATTGATTAGACTTGTAGCTATTCTCAAGTTGAGAAAATAATAATTGTAAAACATTAACGCCGTTATATAGTTTTGATTGACTATTAACAGGTAATAACTGACTGCCTGATCGATCAAAATTATCTACCCAAACGCCTGCGCCTTTTTTGATATTTTCTTTAATCTTTTGAGCAATTGACAAAACATAATCCTGATAGGTTGTTTTTACTGTTTTTTCTGCTTTTGAAGTTTTTAAAGTGCTATATTTTTTTACTTTTGTTGTAGTCATCGTGTTATCTCCATTGTTGTGTTGATAACACCTTTTGCAACAAGCCTTAAAAAATTAAATGCAAGGGTGCCGTAGGCACTTGCGTAGCCCTTGCATTTCAATTTT
>NZ_JBXTEF010000142.1:0-12268 GCF_057495195.1 Cysteiniphilum sp.
CTTTTCAAGAGGGGTGGCAGCCGTAGGCTGACGGGGTGTTTATAAAATCATAGTTTTTTCTAAAGTGCGTAACACCAATTAGTAACTTATTTCATTCTCACGGCATTGAATAATATAGCTTAAAGCAGCGCTGCTTATTAGACCGATCAAACCACCGATAAATACATCAATGATTCGATCACTGCTGGTATATAGGTAATGTGCACCGGCAAAGGTAACGATGAAAAAACAGCGGGTTGCAAAGGATGCAGTATAGTTGTTAATGCCTCGTAAACTGAAAATAATACCGACAAAGCTTAAGTTAAAAATCAATGGGCTATTTAGGTTAAACAGCAGTGTGACGATGATGCCCAATGATAAACCAATACATGCGCCAGTGATGCGTTTTTGAATCTTATCTCGTGCCTTTTTAAAGCTAAGACTGGCGACAGATAATGATGACCATAGCAGCCATTGCGGTTCAGCTAGTTGTGAAAAATGCCAAACAAGCATGCTGATCAAAAGCGGTAAGAAATAAACACAGTAATGAATGCAATGCTGCGATTGTAGTTGTAATGTAAAGTTTTGATAGCCCTTAGCTGCTTTTGTTGTAAGATTCATAATAAAAACAATCAAAACACTCAAAAGACTTATGCCAAAAAGCTTAGCAATGATCGCAATAGTGATTAGATCACCATATGCTCTTGTTTCAAAAGCAGTATAGATAATACCGATAAATAAATAAGCGCCCATCGATTTAAAGCTTGGATTATAAGTTTCAATCATACCAATGATGATCGCAATGATTGAGACGACACTAATGAAATAAAAGTCACTATGCATCAGCAGTTTGACTAAAACAAAGGTGATCACAAACAAAAAAATAAGCATCACAAAAGCAATGCGCTTACTGGCGTGATCACAAAAAGGAATAATTACTGCAGCCGCATATAAACCACACAATAGATAAATAGGTTGTGAAAGCAAATAACTTAAAATAGCCGCAGGCAAAACCGCAATAAGCATTTTAATGATGGATGAATAATTGAAAATTTTATGCATATATACCGCCCATAAACCATTTCACAGCATTTCTACCATTGAATTTTATGTCCTTTTAGATGATTGAACTTTGGCAATAGTCCTAGCTATTACCGGCAATTCAGTCACCTAAAATCATCAAAAACTTCTTCGGCATCCAACACCGCAAAATGATTTACGAGCGGTATATACATCCTTTTTGTTATTGATAATCAGATTATATTACAGCCGGATCAAACTTTACATTCATTTAGTTTAGATAGTTGTTTAGAATATCTAAATGGATGAAAAGTTGGCGAAACATATCAACCTTTGGCATTGATAGTGCTACTATTTCAAGCATTGTCGAGTAAATATAAGTGAATATTTCATGCGAATATTAGTCGTTGAAGATGATGAAATGTTAGGTGATGGTATTGTTGAGGGCTTAAGGCAGCATAATTATGCCGTTGATTTGATGCGTGATGGTAAAATGGCTGAGCTTGCGTTAGATACTGAGCCTTATGATGCCGTGGTAATGGATATTGGTTTGCCGCATAAGGATGGTATTGCCATTGTTAAAAGCATTCGAGCGAAAGGTAACGCAGTTCCTGTATTACTATTAACAGCGCGTGATGCAATTGATGATCGGGTGCGTGGACTGGATTCAGGAGCGGATGATTATTTGACAAAGCCTTTTGATTTATCTGAGCTTTTGGCAAGAATGCGTGCATTGGTGAGGCGCTCTGTTGGACGCAGCGAACCTAAGATTAAATTTGAGGCTTTGGAGTTAGATCCTGCGGCACAAACGCTAACGATCAATGGCGAGTTTGTTAAATTATCCAGACGTGAATTTGCACTATTAGAATGTTTGTTAGAAAACATTGGTAAAGTGGTTTCTAAAACAAAGCTGCTTGAAAAGCTCTATGGTTGGGATGAAGAAGTTGATTCCAATACCTTAGAAGTGCATATTCATAACTTGCGTAAGAAAATCCAGAACAAATATATCAAAACACTGCGTGGTGTTGGCTATATTATTCAAAAACCACCGCAAGAAGCGTCAAATGGCTAAGGCTGCTTTGATTTTAATGCATCAATATCAATAGATGCATCATAATTGACACCCGCAACATTAAAGCCGTTGAGCTCTAAAAAATCCTGATAAAATCCCGCAAAGTCACTAATCTCTTTAAAGTTCTCAGAAGTCATTTGTGACATGATCGCATTAGTTAGGATTTGCGTGTTGTCATCCATCTCAAGGTTATCAGGACGCACACGCCCAACCTCATCGGTAATACGCTTATTGCCATAGAGCATATCACGCATAAAGCGATCGATTTGCTCAATGGTGTTCTCATGTGTGCCAAGTTCTTTCATGACCTTGAAAAGTGCGCAACCATATAGTGGGAATAGCGGGATAAAGGCGCTAGCCTTAGTAACTAGTGCTTTGGCAACGGTAACAAATGCTTCACCTTGCAAATCATGTAATTCATTGTTAAGCGTTAGTGCAGTCTTTTCTAAATGACGTTTAGCAGCACCAATCGTGCCTTTTTTATAAATAGCATCGGTGCCATCAGCGCCATCATAGGAATAAGCGGTGGTTTTAAAGCCATCGGCTAAAACGCCTGCCTCTTTAAGTGATTCAATCCAAAGCTGCCAATCCTCGCCACCCATGACTTTAATTGTTTCATCAATATCATGCTTTGTTGCTGCCATCATCTTGCCATCAACAATGATCTGTTTATTCAGATCAAGGGTGGGTGCGGCAATTTCACCGACGGTACTCTTCAATACTGAGCTATGTGTGATACCAGTTTTTGGATCTGTGCGTCTTGGTGAGGCAAGGCTGTAGATTAATATATCAATCTTGCCGTCAAACGCTTGTTTGATCATATCGATGGTTTGTTGTCTCACCTCATCAGAAAAAGCATCGCCTATAATGTTTTTAGCAATGAGCCCGTCCTTTTCAGCCTGTTCTTTAAACCAGATGTTATTCCACCAACCGGCACTTCCTAAGCGCTTATCATTAACACCAGGTTCAAATGACACACTAATCGTATCAGCGTTAGCTCCATAAGCAAGGGCAATGCGTGAGGCAAGACCATAGCCGGAGGAGCCACCAATAATCAGTGCTCGCTTTTTATTAGCAAACTTTGGTAGGCTTTTCATATAATTAATTTGTTTTTCAACAACCGCTTTACAGCCCATTGGGTGAGGGTTCTTAACTAGCCCACCACGCATAATTTCAGGTTTTACAATCATTATATTTCCATGAGTTGAGATCTTAAAGTGTTGTTGATGATATTCAGCAGCTCTTAGCGAGTCAAGTGGTTATACTCACCATAATCATTTGGCGGTGTGTATATTCATTACAAAGCCAAGGGAATTTGTTTGACAGGTTGCTCACTGAGTTTGACACCTAAACCAAGTAAACGAATAGGGTTGCTTTGTTTGTAATATAAGTTATCAAAAAGCAGTAAATAGAGATTAAGCTCACTACTTTCTGTGTGGCGTTCAATGCTTGTTTTATGGAATGTGTTATCAGTGATTTTAATAAAAATACCCTCAATACATAGCGTATGCTCAGGCTTGAGTCTTGCTAAAAGTTCTTGATGCAATTGTGTTAATGCCTTTAGGCAGTCATCTTTTGTGGTTAGATCGTGTTGATAGGTGTGCTCAACGCCTAATGACTTGCGGATGCGTTTGGGGTTTACTACGCGTCGATCAATGCCGCGACAATAGTCATATAGACTCGTGCCTAGCTTGCCAAAATGATGCTCAAGCACTTTAATATCAAGCCTTTGTAAATCAGCGCAGGTGTTAAGTCCCATCTTTTGAAGTTTATCCTTGGTAACACTGCCAACACCAAAAAGCTTACCAACGGGTAGGTGTTGAATAAATTTATCTACATCCTGTGGGCGAATGACATATAAGCCATTGGGCTTGTTGATGTCACTTGCGATTTTGGCTAAGAGTTTGTTTGGCGCAACACCGGCTGAGGCGGTCAGCCCTGTTTGTTTCAAAATCTCTTTTTTTATAGCTTGAGCCATTAATGTCGCGCTATTGGCGTGGCTTTTGATATTGGTTACATCAATATACGCTTCATCCAATGATAAGGGTTCAACCAGAGGGCTAATGCTTTTAAAAATATCGCGAATAATATTTGAAACACGCTTGTATTTATCGAAGTCAGTGGGGAGTAATATTAAATCGGGGCATTTTTGTAATGCAATACGTGTTGGCATCGCAGAATGCACACCATAGCTTCTGGCAATATAATTGCAAGTGCATAGCACGCCACGTTTGATATTGTTGCCACCAACAGCAAAAGGCTTGTCACGAAGGGTGGGATTGTCTTTTTCCTCAACTTGCGCAAAAAAATAGTCCATATCAATATGAATGATTTTACGTGTGGCAAAGTCACTCATGTTTTATGTCTTTGCTGTGTACTTATTTAAAGAAAGGCCTAAAGCGAATAATAAAATTAAGCTAGTGATGGAAGTTGCGAGCATTGTTAGTGCCAGCGGGTAAGAGGTATTTATCGCAAAGAGTGTTGCCACTGAGCCAACCACTGAACTGCCACCTAGTTCAAGTGCGCCAAACATCGCAGATGCTGCTCCAGGGTAGGCACCAAAAGGCTCAAGCGCACCACTGGCACCTGAACCTGCGGTTAATGCGCAGCCAAAAGTTGCAAGCATGCTCGGACCAAAGAAACCCCAAAGACTTAAACCAAACAGTTGATAGATAACAATCAGCAAAATGCCTGAAGATAATATCAATATGGATCCAAGAATCGATGTCTTTAAAACACCTAGTTTATGAACAATGGCGCCAGAGATGATTGAGCCAACTAAAAAAGCACCTCCTGCCATACCAAAGAAAATACCGATTTGTGAGCGCGGTTCACCAAGCGTTTGAATGATGTAGGGTGTCATTGAAAAAAGTGTGAAAAAAGCTGAAACGCCTGCGATTGCAGGCAGGGTATATGCCCAGAAGGTCAGGCTCTTGCAAATGCTAAAGTAACGACTAAATAGACTTAAATTAAAAGGTTTGCGATTATTAGGGTGTGAGCTTTCTTTGACAAACAAGATCGTTAATATCAGTGTAAATACACCAAGCCCTGTTAGAAAATAAAACACGGCATGCCACGGGAAATAAGCAGTTAATAACACACCAATGATGGGGCCCAATATAGGAGAGACTGAGATCATAGCATTTAGAAAGCTATAAATCATCGCACTTTGTTTGCCGGAGAAAGCATCGCGAACAATCGCAAATGCACTAACGGACATGCCACAAGCACCAAAGCCTTGAATGATACGAAAGGCGATAAGCCAGCCGATATGGCTTGATAGTGCGCACAACAATGAGCCGATACAAAACAAACTCACCGAAATAAAAAGTACTTTATAGCGACCAAATTGATCTGATAATGGGCCTAAGATTAATTGACCAAATCCAGTAACAAGGAAGAATAAAGATAAGGTTAATTGCACCATTTCCTGAGAGGTGTTTAAAATGGCTTTCATCTCAGGAATTACGGGCATATAGGTGTCAAGTGCCAATGCGAAGCTAAAAACAACGGGTGCTAGTAAAAAGACCGTAATAACTGGTGGATACGGCCATTGATAGGTTTTATGTGTCATGATGTCTATTTTATCTTTTTTGTCTTTGTTTTTTTAATTTTTGTGCCTGCTTGATTTGATTGCAAGCGGGTAATGCGAGTTATTGTACCTGCTCTCAAAGCAAAGTTGAATGCTTCTAAGGAGAAAATAAACAGGCGCTTTAAATTCAAGCATTAAAGCGCTAGACAATTGAGCGGGCAAAATATAAACTCTGACCCTGAATTTTAAACCTTAAAAATATAAAGAGTACAAATAAGGATTAGTAATGCAAGTATCTGTTGAAAAAAAAGAAGGCATTCATTGCGTTTTAAATATTGAATTACCAGCAACTGTTATTGATACAGAAGTGTCAAAGCGTATTCAGCGTATCGCTAAAACAGCGAAAGTAGATGGTTTTAGACCAGGTAAAGTGCCAGCGGGTATGATCAAGAAAAAGTATGGTGAGCAAGTACGTTTTGAAGTGTTAGGTGATGTTTTGCCTCATAAATATACACAAGCAATTCAAGAGCAACAATTAAATGCGGCCGGTGTAGAGATTGAAATTCTAAATAACAAAGAAGGTGAAGCACTTAAGTTTAATGTGAATGTTGAACTTTTCCCTGAAGTGATTGTTAAAGATTTAGATAAAGTAACTGTTGAAAAACCAGTCGTTGAGTTAGGCGATGCGCAAACAGAGCAGATGATCAGTAACCTACGTAAGCAGCTTGCCACATGGAAGGATGTTGAGCGTGAAGTTCAAGCTGATGACCGTGTGACGATTGACTTCGTTGGCCGTGTTGACGGTGAAGTTTTTGAAGGTGGTTCAGCCAATGGCTCTGAAGTGACAATCGGTTCAGGTCAAATGATTCCAGGATTTGAAGATGGCATCATCGGCATGAAAAAAGATGAAGAAAAAACCATTGATGTAACTTTCCCTGAAGATTATCAAAATGATGAGTTAAAAGGTAAAGCGGCACAGTTTGACATCGTCGTTAAAAATATCAAAGAAGCTGAGTTGCCAGAGATTGATGACAAGTTTGTTGAGCAGTTTGGTATCAAAGGTGGCGTTGATGAGTTTTATGCTGAGATTAAGCAAAATATGGCGCGCGAGCTAAAAAATGCGATTAATAAAACGGTCAAAACACAAGTGTTTGATCAGTTGGTTGATATTATTGATTTCGATGTACCTAAAGCGCTTGTGCAGCGTGAGATTGATCGCTCTAAGCATGATCTTATTGAGCGTATGGGTGGTGCTAAGTCAAAAATGAAAGCAGAAGATTTGCCAGATGACTTATTCAAGGCTAAAGCTGAAAAATCAGTTAAGCTTGGTTTGATTTTGCAAGCGATTGTACGTGATCAAAAACTTGAAGCCGATCAAGAATCTATTGACGCGGTGATTGAAGAGATGGCATCAGTGTATGAAGATGCGCAAGAAGTACGTGATCATGTTAACAGTGATAAGAAAGAATTAGAAAACATCAAAAACGTTGTTGTTGAAAATAAGCTAGTGGATTGGGTGGTTGAGCAAGGTCAATCTACTGAAAAAACAGAAGATTTCTTTGAATTGATCAAAAAAGTTTTACCACAAGGTGGCATGTTTTAATCAATGAATTAAAACAACGCAATTTGTGCAAGTAAAGCACTGGAGAAAATGAAATAATCGACTTAAACTAAGGGCCACGTTTGTGGCTTTTTTGTTATTAACTTGTCAGTGTAAACACACTTGCAATATGGATATAAGGTGAAAATATGATTACAAATAATTTAGTCCCTATGGTTGTTGAGCAAACATCACGTGGTGAGCGTTCTTACGATATTTATTCGCGTTTGTTAAAAGAGCGCATTATATTTTTAAATGGTGAAGTCAATGATACATCGGCTAATTTAGTGATCGCTCAATTGTTATTTTTAGAGTCTGAAAACCCTGATAAAGATATTTATTTTTATATCAACTCGCCAGGTGGTTCAGTCACAGCAGGCATGGGTGTTTATGACACGATGCAGTTTATCAAGCCTAATGTAAGCACAATTTGTATTGGATTAGCGGCAAGTATGGGTGCTGTTTTATTAGCAGCAGGCGAAAAAGGTAAGCGTTATAGTTTGCCGCATTCGCAAATCATGATTCACCAACCATTAGGTGGTTTTAGAGGTCAGGCATCTGATGTCGAGATCCATGCACGCAACATGTTAAGAATCAAAGAGCGCTTAAATCATGTGCTAGCGCGTCATACCGGTCAATCTTATGAGCAGACAGTGAAAGATACGGATCGCGATAATTTTATGATGGCGGAAGAAGCAAAAGAATATGGCTTAATTGATCAAGTGATTGAATCAAGAGCGCATATTCCAGGTATTAAATAAAAATAAAAAAATAAAAGCTTGAATTTCTGCCTAGTCGCCCGCAAATCGGTGGGCGTTTATAATTTTGATTGTTTTTAGAGAGGAAAATATGCCAAGAAAAAGACGTGGCGACGGTGATGGTGATAATGGCCGTGCGCTGTATTGTTCATTCTGTGGGAAATCACAACAAGAAGTACGTAAGTTAATCGCAGGGCCTTCTGTTTATATTTGTAATGAATGTGTGAGCTTATGCGAGGGCATCATCAAAACAGGTGGTCCGCAAGATGCAACACAAGAGCCGGACTTATCAACAGCTGAGGGCAAACAAAGTTTACCTAAGCCGGTTGATATTAAAAAACACCTTGATGAGTATATCATCGGTCAAGATGCACCAAAAAAAGTCCTATCAGTAGCGGTATATAACCATTACAAGAGAATTTATAACAAGCAAAAGCAAGATGATGATGTCACTTTATCAAAGAGCAATATTTTGCTACTAGGTCCAACAGGATCAGGTAAAACCTTGTTGGCACAAACCTTGGCAAAAATGCTTAACGTTCCTTTTGCTATTGCTGATGCGACGACTTTAACCGAAGCAGGTTATGTTGGTGAAGATGTTGAGAATGTGATTCAAAAGCTGCTACAAAATGCAGATTTTGATGCCAAAAAGGCAGAACGTGGCATCATTTATATCGATGAGATCGATAAAATTGCGCGCAAATCAGAAAACCCATCAATTACACGTGATGTCTCTGGCGAAGGAGTGCAGCAGGCTTTATTGAAGTTAATTGAAGGCACAGTCGCCTCTGTTCCGCCAAAAGGTGGTAGAAAACACCCTAATCAGGATCTTGAGCAAGTGGATACTGCAAATATCTTGTTTATTTGTGGTGGTGCTTTTGCTGGTATCGAATCAGTTATTCAGCAGCGTACTGAGAAATCAGGTATTGGTTTTGGTGCTGATGTTTTCGGTAAAGATGATCAAGCGTCACATAATCGTCTGCTTAAGCAAGTTGAGCCAGAAGATTTGGTTAAGTTTGGATTGATCCCTGAGTTGATTGGTCGTTTACCAGTGATGGCTATCTTGGAAGAGCTTGATGAAGAGGCGTTGGTGAAGATCTTAACTGAGCCGAAAAATGCTTTGATCAAACAGTATACCAAGCTATTTGAAATTGAAGAAGTTAATGTAGAGTTCACACCTGAAGCGATTAAAGCAGCAGCCCATAGAGCAGTTAAACGCAAAACAGGTGCGCGTGGCTTACGCTCCATTTTGGAAAATGCGCTACTTAATATCATGTTTGAAGCACCATCAATTGAAAATGTTGAAAAAGTTGTGATTGATGAGGCAGCAATCAATGGTAAAGAGGAGCCATTAATTGTATTAAAAGATCAGGCACAATTTAGATTAGCTTCAGTTCAATAAGGTTAGCATGCATGCAATTATATTCGAATGATAAACAAAGTGTTGAAGAATTAGTACCGGTTGTGCCATTAAGAGATATCGTCGTGTATCCTTATATGGCTGTACCACTTTTTGTCGGTAGAGAAAAATCAATTGCCGCAATTAGTGAAGCACATGCAACAAGACAAAAAATCTTACTGGTGACGCAAAAATCAGATGATATTGATAATCCGAAAGTTAAGGATTTACACACCACAGGAACCTATGCCAAGATCCTGCAGTTGATGAAGCTGCCAGATGGTACGTGCAAGGTGCTTGTTGAAGGTGTTCGTCGAGCGAGGGTGCTTAAGTATTTTGAAGATACACCTTTTATTGCCGCTCAAATTGAGTTGATTGAGACAAAAAATGACTTAAATGATGTTGATGAAAGCGGTTTTATTCGTGCGATCTTATCGAGCTTTAAAACTTTGGCAGATATGAATGGTCAGATTCCCAAAGAAATCCTATCATCGATTTTGTCAGATACCAATTTAACGCGGATTATTGACACTGTCGTGGCGCAAGCGCATGCGACTGTCAGCAAAAAACAAGAAGTGCTTGAAGCGGAAGGCTTGCAGCAACGTGCGTCATTATTACTAAAACTACTCATGGCAGAGACTGATGTATTACAGCTTGAGCGTAACATCAAGGATCGTGTCAAATCGCAAGTTGAGCGAAATCAGCGTGAATACTATCTCAATGAACAGATCAAAGCGATCTATAAAGAGATGGGGGATACTGATGAAGCTGAAGAGTTTGAACAATTAAAAGGAAAAATTGATACGGCTAAGATGTCAAAAGAGGCGACTGAAAAAGCATTGTCTGAGCTTAAGAAGCTCAAAGCCATGCCGCCATCTTCGGCTGAAGCCTCCGTATCACGTAACTACATCGAAACCTTAACGTCATTGCCGTGGTCAAAGCGTAGCAAAGTTAAAAAAGATTTAGCGCAAGCAGAAGATACCTTAAATATGGACCATTATGGTCTTGAGAAGGTCAAAGAGCGTATTTTGGAATATCTAGCAGTGCAACAAAGAATGCGTAAGCTTAAAGGCCCTATTTTATGCTTAGTCGGACCTCCGGGTGTTGGTAAAACGTCATTGGGGCAATCAATTGCTAAGGCGACAGGGCGTAAATATGTGCGTATGGCATTAGGAGGTGTTAAAGATGAGGCGGAAATTCGCGGCCATCGACGTACGTATATTGGTGCGTTACCTGGGCAAATTATGCAAAAAATCAGTAAAGTGCAGGTAAACAATCCACTGTTTTTATTGGATGAAATCGATAAGATGTCAGCTGATTTTCGCGGTGATCCATCCTCTGCAATGCTTGAGGTATTGGATCCTGAGCAAAACAATACATTTAATGATCATTATCTAGATGTCGATTATGACCTATCAGATGTGATGTTTGTGGCAACGGCAAATAGTTTAAATATCCCTGATGCCTTAAGAGATCGCATGGAGATTATTTATCTATCGGGTTATACCGAAGATGAAAAAAAGAATATTGCTAGGAATTATTTATTGCCACGAGCGATTAAAGACAATGGTTTAAAAGAAGCTGAAATTGCTGTTGCTGATAAAGTGATTGAGGATATCATTCGTTATTACACACGTGAAGCCGGTGTACGTCGCTTGCAGCAGGAGCTTAATAAGATCTGTCGCAAAGCGGTTAAACATATTTTATCCGCTAAGGATGGTAAGAAAGTCTCAGTTAATAGCAAAAACTTGGATAAATACCTTGGTGTTAGACGCTATGATTTTGGCCTAGCGCAACAAGAGGATAAAATTGGGCAAGTTACGGGGCTTGCATGGACTGAAGTGGGTGGTGATCTATTAACCATCGAAGCAGTAGCAACCCCAGGTAAAGGCAAGCTTAAGAGTACGGGTAAACTCGGTGAAGTGATGCAAGAATCGATTCATGCCGCTTTAACCGTCGTGCGCACGATGGCGAAAGACTATGGATTGGATGATGATTTCTATGAGAAACGTGATTTTCATATCCATGTACCGGAAGGTGCGACACCCAAAGATGGGCCAAGTGCAGGTATTGCGATGTGCACGGCGGTTTTATCTTCATTGACAGATATTCCAGTTAGAAAAGATGTCGCGATGACGGGTGAGATTACCTTGCGCGGTGACGTGTTACCTATCGGTGGTTTAAAAGAAAAACTTTTGGCAGCACTTCGCGGTGGTATTACGACAGTCTTAATTCCATTTGAAAATAAAAAGGATCTTCAAGATATTCCTCAGAATGTAAAAGATGGCTTGGAAATCATTGCTGTTAAGAGAATTGAAGAAGTTTTAGCGCGTGCGCTGATGTCAAAAAAAACCAAAAAAAGCTAAAAAAAAATGGGAAAACATCAAAAAAACGTTAAAAAACAATGAATTAGCGATAAACCGTGTTGACGTGCGCTACTGTGCTTGCTATAACTTAGGCGAGTTAGGCGGCCGCAAGCCGCTTAAACAGTGAGTTATTCAACAACGAAAGAGGAAAGCATCGTGAATAAAAGTGAACTAGTAAAAGCAATCGCAGAAAAAGCTGACGTAACAAAGGATGTCGCTCAGCGCGCATTAGACGCGACAACTGAAGCGGTAACTGAAGCGTTAAAAGCAGGTCAAACAGTTACTCTTGTTGGATTTGGTTCATTCCAAGTTCGTGAAAGAGCGGCGCGTGAGGGGCGCAACCCTAAGACAGGTGAAAAAATGAAGATCAAAGCATCTAAATCACCTTCATTTAAAGCAGGAAAACTATTGAAAGATGCTGTGAACTAATCACAGTTCAGCGCGTGGGTGCTTAGCTCAGCTGGGAGAGCATCGCCCTTACAAGGCGAGGGTCGGGGGTTCGATCCCCTCAGCACCCACCATATATTTAAAGGCATGCTTTT
>NZ_JBXTEF010000143.1:0-5953 GCF_057495195.1 Cysteiniphilum sp.
TCAATGCCAATTATTATGGCACAAAATAATCGTCGATTTAAAGCTTGTGTTGCCTCAGAGCTGGCGGATAAAAGTGGGTATTGTGCTGCTAAGAACCTATATTACTATGGTGTGAAGCTTCATGTTTTAGCAAGCTATCAAGTTGGCTCTATGCCTATTCCCGAGAGCATTGGATTAACTCATGCAGGAATGAATGATGGCAAGGCATATGAATTACTTTGCCATGACCAGAAGGTCAAACAATACACAAAGTTTGGTGACAAGGCTTATCCCGCAAGTCAAGAAACCAACACATACACGCCTATTAAAAAAGAAAAAGGGCAAGCATACTTAGATGCGGCGGATCAGTTGTACTCAACAGCAATATCTAAGATTAGGCAACCGGTAGAATCAATGAATAACTGGATTCAGGAAAAAACAGGCATAGAAATAGCAAGTAAAGTCAGATCTACAAAAGGATTATTGGTTCATGTGTTTGGAAAGCTGCCAGTTAGCGTTAAATAACTTTGTGGATTTGGTTAAAGCGTATAAAGAATCAAAACAGTTAAAACAGTCAAAAGAATCAAAGGTAATCGATCATGAAGCTATATGATATTAATCAAGAAATTATGCAGATTGTCTGCGAAGCAGTTGACGTTGAAACAGGCGAAGTGATTGCTGAGCTTGATACCAATAAGCTAACAGGCCTTAAGATAGCGCGTAAGGAAAAAGTACTCAATTTGGGTAAGTACATTAAAAATTTAGATGCAGAATTGACAGCTGTAAACAATGAGAAAACAAAGTTTTTGAAGTGGGAAAAATCGCTTAAAAAGCGTATTGAGTCGATTAAAACCTATCTGGCTAAAAACATGGCAGAGGGTGAAAAGTTCAAAGATGCGCAAATCATGGTGAGTTGGCGCATGCCAAGCGAGCAAGTGCATGTGTCCAACGTTGATATGCTGCCAGAGAAATACAAGCGTATTAGCGTTGATGCTAACAAGGTCGAGCTAAAGCGCGCGATTAAAAACGGTGAGGCAATCACTGGCGCTTGTTTGCAATATGGTGAGCCGAGTGTGTTAATCAGGTGATGCCATGCAGTATCAATTCACGACGGATTACCCGCCAAGCGTCAATAATCTTTATGTGACCACCAAAAGCGGTAAAAAATGCTTAATTTGATGGGATTAAGAAAGCGCGAATGATTAACGATGACAGTCAAATCAAAATGCTGTATGTGCGTATGTTAGCTAAAAAACATGGTGGAAGTTGTAGCGTTAAAATCAAAGCAATAGGAGCTGAGGCACATGATTGAGGTTGCAAAAAATCAAGAATGGAAAGCCGCGCGAATTATCGCAAAGATGGAAGAACAAGGAGAAATACAGCCACTGCAATGGCTCAAAATCCCGAATGCAGTGATTAAAAAATATTTCATGGTGATTAATAAAGAGAATAGGAAAAACGGGAATAAATAGCATGCATAATCATAATATCGTTGCCACCACAGGCACCTACACCGGACAAGATGGACAAAAGAAATATATCAATAAAACGATTGGCAAAGTATTCCAAACACAACATGGGATAAAGCTAAAGCTTGATGCAAGTTTCAATTTAGCCGCATTACAGCAAGCTGATGATGGCAGTGTATGGCTTGCGGTATTTCCACCGCGTGACAACAACCAACAGCAGGGAGCAAGTACTCAGTCGCAACCACAGCCCACTATACAGCAATTAAATGATTTTGATGACGATTCAATACCGTTTTAAGGGAGGAATTAGGCAGATGTATACATATGACAATAAACAGTTTAAGTCAAAGAAAATGCTTTTTTCACACTTACGCGAGCAAGGCACTATTTCATGCTCACATGGTTATTTTCTTAAAGCTTTCTCACAGAATCATTTAAACATCGAGCAAACGCTTGCATACATTGATAGCGCCTACACATTAAACAGGTCAGTTAAAAATACCGATTTTACAGTCAATGATGTTTACTTTAAGAATATGCGCGAGTTTGAAATTCATTACAACTTGCCCGCTAACACGCTGTCATCGATGAAGAATAAACGCAAAATCAGTACAAGCGAAGCCGCAAAAATCGCTTTGGAGTCACCAGAAGTACAAAAGCAAATGGCCTATAAAAACTCACACACGGCTAAATTTCTACAGCTAAGGCTACCAACGACTAACTTTGTTTATCATTAATTGAATGACTAGAGTATCAGGAGGGTATTATGGAGGAGTTAACACTATCAGTAGGCTATAAAATGATTCGTAATGTGGTTGGCGAAAAATACGCTGATATCATTTACGATGTGGCGTGCACCAATAAGCGTAATAAAATCTACTTTCCGATGTATGCCAATAAATCCTGTGGCGCGCTTAAAAGAGTATTGCCGCATGATGTGCTTAGAAAGCTTTCTGAGCACTTTGGTGGTCAAGCCATCTATGTGCGCAAAGATAATTTAAAGATTGATGATGCTAAGGAAAAAGAATGGGCGGCACGTACTCTAGCTAAAGCGGGTGCAACAGCCGATACCATCGCCAGAGTGCTTGGCGTGACTAAAAAGACAGTGCTTAATTGTTATGTTGAGCAGAGAAGCAAGCCCGTTGATAACAGTGGTCAACGGCAGTTATGTTTGTTTTAATTGCAAAAAGTCGCAATTTGCATCACTATGATCTATACTAGAAAAACTTAAATATTCTGAGGTATATATATGGCACTTTCAGTAAGATTATCAGATGATCTAGTTAGAGTTGCACAAATCACAAGTCAAGTTATGCATCGGTCTTGTGCAAAGCAAATAGAGCACTGGGCATTGATTGGCAAAATTGCAGAGGAAAATCCAGATTTATCATATGCATTCATTCAAGATGCTTTAATGGCTAAGGCAGAGATGGATAATGGGAATATAAGTAGCTATGAATTTGGTAATTAATCAGACTAATACCTTTAAAAAATCGGTAAAAAAGCTATCAAAGCAGGATAAGCAAATACTTGATGATGAGGTTAGAGCGTTATGTCAAAACCCATTGTTAGGTGAGCAGAAAAAAGGCGACTTGATTTTTTTACGTGTCCATAAATTTAAAATGAATCGTCAACTGATGCTGTTGGGTTATACCTATGAAGAGGAAAAAATAACGCTTACATTATTGAAGCTTGGGAGTCATGAAAATTTTTACAGAGATATGAAGCGCATTTAGCTTACACTAACATCTAAGTGTTTCCCTAAAGCACCCAAAGCCTGATTGATTGCTATGTTGGAGAAAAGCAGCTGTCAACAGCAGCTGTGTTTGTCTTAAGTATTTTAAAAATTGGAGCTTTATAAAATATCAGCTACCCTTAATGTTAACGTAAGATAATGCATTGCTGCATTGAATTGTGTAGTGACATTTTAAAGGAAAGCAACATGAAAAGTAGGTTTTTATTTTTAGTGGTAATTATGCACTTGTTTTCCATAAATACTCTTTATAGTTATTGCTTTGAGCCTTATCCGCCAGCGAATCCGCCTGATGCACCATACTGTGGAAGCTACTTAGGTAGCGGTTGTAGTGATTTTGATATAGAGATGTATAAGTCGGCAGTTGAAACATATATAAAACGATTGAAAGATTACCAATATGATGTAGGTCAGTATGCATCTTGTATGCAGACCAAGGTAACAGATGACTGGAATGATTTTGTCAGTCAGCTTTGAGGAGGTACGGTGTTAATCTATAAATATTTACCTGATTATTTTCAAGGAGCGGACAATTTTAGACATGTTAGAGTGGCTCTCATGGGCAAGTGTTGGATGCGTTTGCCTAGGGCATTTAATGATCCCTTTGATAGTCATATATTTTTTGGGCATCATGAAAATCAAGAGGCTTTGGGTGAAGTAAAGCGTATCTGTGAAATTCTTGTGTATGTGTCCTGCTTTTCTAAGACAGTAAAAAATATGCTTATGTGGGCACATTATGCAAACAATCACAAGGGCGTGTGTTTTGAATATGAGATTGGCGATACTGACAATCAACTTAAAGACTTTGAAAAAGGTAATGTTATTTATCGATCTGAGCCGCATATTGTTAATGCAGCGGAGTTTATAAAAAATTATCAAAGCAATTTTCAAGATCAAGCAAGGATGGAGTCTTTTATTAGGGAGATATATTTTAATAAAAGCATAGATTGGGCATATGAAGAGGAATACAGGGTTCTATCTTTAAATCAAAATCTTACTAGAGACAATGTTGCAGATGGCATGGAAGTTGATTTCATAAGCCCCAAAAGTATATATTTTGGGGCTCGTAGCAATGAAGAGTATATAGATGAATTTAAAAAGCTACTTGATGAAATGAATTGTGGGAGGCTTAATACTTATCGCACAAGGTTGCATAGTAATCAATATGATATTGAAAAAATTTAGGCGACAACTATCCTGACACATAGGGATATGCAAGTCACTCACCAGAATTCTCGACTGGTTTCATATTACGATGAAAATGGAAAATATCTCATTGCCTGAAAAGCTTAAAGCTAAATTTAAGCGGGTTAAATGGCATCTATGGAGAGGTAGATCAGATAGAGCATTACTGCGCTTAGAGCAACTTAAATCAATAACAACTAATTCAACCGCAATTAAAAGAATAGCTCAATTTATCACTTATATTACCAATAATGAGGATAAAATTGTCAATTACTCAAATCGCAAGAAAGAAGGTTTAGTCTTCACCAGTAACTTGGCTGAGTCAACAGTAGAAACCTTAATTAATCAACGATGTAAAGGCAAGCAGCATATGCGGTGGTCAAGAGATGGGTTAAACCCAATTTTACAGCTAAGAGCATCAATACACAGCAAAGGAGAATGGGATCAAAAATGGAAAATGGCCGTGCTTAATGCTGCATAATATTACGTTTCCAGCATGGGCCGAGTTTGGATGGTTCGACCTTGTAGGTATTATGAAATTCATTATCTATCAGATCGTACAAAACTTCCGTCACAACTCGAAAATTATGCCGCCAGACTTTAAAATGGTTTGTGATGGGTATAATATGCAGAGCATGAGTTTTTCAATATATAAAGAGTAACCATGTCAATGCGTCGTCATTCATTTTTAGATCAATGTTTAGGTGAGCTTCAACACTTTGTGAAGTCGGTTGTTTTGCCCGCAACAAATCCAATGTCAGCAACTCCGGCACTTGATATGAACGAACCAGAGCTTGATGCGGCTGAGTCAAAACATGTGGCAGGGCTCATGCGTGTTGATCACACTGGTGAGATCTGCGCGCAAGCGCTCTACAGGGGGCAAGCCTTTGTCGCGAAAGAGCATGAAACACGTGCGCATTTACATCATGCGGCTGAGGAAGAATATAATCATTTATCATGGTGCGAAACGCGCTTAGATGATCTTGGGGCGAGAAAGAGTTTGCTCAATCCTTTATGGTATGTTGGATCCTTTTCTATCGGTGCTGTTGCCGGACTTATTAGTGATAAAGTAAGCTATGGTTTTGTGATTGAAACCGAAAAGCAGGTGATGCGCCATTTAGAGACACATTTAAATGAATTACCTGCCCAAGATGAAAAGTCACGTGTAATTTTGATGCAAATGTATAAAGATGAGCAATCACACGCCAATGAGGCAGCCCTTGCCGGCGGTGTTGAGTTTCCACTGTGGGCTAAGTTAATTATGAAAGCCCAGTCAAAGGTTATGACCACCTTGGCGTATCGTGTTTAGTTGAAGGTAGATATTTAATGGGGCATTTAGAAAATGATATATACCCATCATAAATCATTTCGCGGTGTTTTGTTGAAGGGGTTTTTGATGATTTTGGGTGGTTGGATTGCAAAAACATCTACGGTTACGGGTGTTGTTGGAGAGCTAGGGATTTATGAACACTCCCCCTCTAAAATATAAAAAGAGACTGTTCACTCAACTGTGTCACCCTAAAGCTCAAGTTTTAACCGTTCAGGAAAAAAGATGTTGAGCTGTGAA
>NZ_JBXTEF010000144.1:0-3043 GCF_057495195.1 Cysteiniphilum sp.
TTTTTTAAATGAGTCACTGAGCACTTTCTCTTGATGGCTTAATGCTGCGTATAAGTCGGAGAGTTTGCTTGATAGATCTTGTGCATGCTCAATACGATCTTTATCAAGCTTATTTTCCGTAACGGTATTAATTTTAGATAATTCTACGATTGTGTTTGATATCTCATTCTGAATCGTTTCTAGATTTTGCTCTGCTAAATTCATCCGTAAATTGCTTATGTTTTAAAGGTAATAGAGTATTTGTACATAAGTATCGCATTCAGTTCAAGTTAAACTACAGCTGATTTACCCACAAATCGCGAACGCCCAAGGAACAAATAACGGCAAAGGTACGGGCTGTAAACCAGGCTTGCAACTGCTGGGTATTCACCATGCTGTATCCAATGGTTTAAGCACCTATATTGCGATGCTTTCAGCCGCATTAAGCTCATATGATGAAGTCAAAAAGCATCTTGCTAAAATCAACATCCATTTGTCAGTGGCGTTAATCGTTAAGATCAGTAAACATATCAGTAAATTAGCACGCCTAAGTCAGTCAGCTGAAAAGTATTTATCTGGATTTAAAAACACCAACACAATCGTTGTATCAATAGATGGCGGTCGCATTAGAATACGGAGTAAAAAGCGAGGTCCAAAGACGGCTAAGAAACGTAATAGATTTAAGGGGCAGTGGCGAGAAGTTAAATTGTTTGTTATTTATGTGGTTGATGAGCAAGGCAATAAGATTAAGAAGGAGTTACCAATTATTGATGGCATCATCGGTAGCCCTCAGAAGGTGTTTAATTTACTCAAAAACTACTTAGCTGGGCTTGATTTAAACACAGTAAACAATCTTGTTTTTGTTGCTGACGGAGCTCCTTGGATTTGGAAGCGTATTAATGAACTGCTTGAGGGTATGACCTTACCACCTCACACTAAGGTGTATCAGGTGCTTGACTATTATCATGCAATGGAACATTTAAATTCTTTGGCTAAGCAGCTTTATAAAAGTAAAAGTGATCAGAATAAGTGGGCAAAGTCGTGTAAGGATCTTTTGCATGCGGGCAAAGTTGACGAATTCATGACAAAAATCAAGCTGGATAGTAAGCACAAAAAGGGGAAGTTGGTTAAGTCTGAGAAAGGTTACTTTATTAACAACGCAGATCGTTTGATATATAAAACATGTAAGGATCATGGCTTACCTCAAGGCAGTGGCGCTATTGAGAGCGGTGTTAGAAGGGTTGTTAATCTCAAAATGAAAGGTAATTCAATTTATTGGAAAGAGGACAGCGCTAATGATATGTTATTCATACGGTCTTTTTACAAGGCTGGGCGGTGGGAAGATATTGAAAGAATGGCTTATGCAGGTGGATTGGCAATGGCTTCATAATTACCCACAAATCGCGAATGCGCCCCTTATGCCAAGATTCGCCAATATTGACAAACAAAAGCTGGCACAGTGTGCACTCGGTGATTATCAAAAATACCCAAACATTAATGCTATTTTTAGTGACTCTATCAATTGGGAGTTGATCAAAGAGCAATACAGCCAAATGGTAAAATATGCTGCTGCTATGAAACTAGGTTATGCTGACCCGGAGTCGGTGCTTAAAAGGTTTTCTAAAAACAATTTAAAACATCCAACGTATAAGGCATTATCAGAATTAGGTAGAGTTATTAAAACAATATTCTTATGTGAATATCTCATGGATGAGTCAATGCGTCAGGAAATTCAAGAAGGCTTGAATGTTGTTGAGCTTTGGAATGGTGTCAGCAAATATATTTTTTATGGAAAAACAGGTGAAATTACCTCAAATAATGAAAAGGTTCAGAACCTATCTGTTAAATCACTACACCTCACACAATTATCAATGGTCTATATTAATACGATAATGATTCAGCAAATTCTGGTTGAACATAATTTAATAGGCAAATTAACCGAAGAAGATAAACGTGCCTTAACACCATTAATATACGAGCATGTTAATCCTTATGGACTATTTCCTTTAGATTTAGAAAAGAGATTGCCATATATACAATATGAGGTAGCAGCATGAGTGAGAAAATATCAGCTAAAAAAATGGCGGTTAAAATTGCTAAGCTCTTAAAGCCACAACAACCCAACTATGATTATTTGCGCGATGTCTTTAAATTTGTACGCCAGGATTTAAACATTGAAGTCACAACTAAAACTAAGCGTCTTCCTTATGTTCCCACAGAGGATGAAGTTAAAAAAATATATCAAGTGATATGGGAGACGAAGGATCCAAAACATATTCTTATCACTAAAGTCTTTTTATATACAGGTGTTCGAGTCAGCGAGTTGGTTAAAATCAAATTAGCCGACGTCGATCTAAATCAATGTCGTATCAGAATAAATCAAGGCAAGGGCAAAAAAGATCGAATGGTGCCTTTCCCACAAAAGTTCAAAGAAGCCCTCGTAATTCATATGGAACAATATAAAAAAGAAAATCGTATCTATCTGTTTGAGTCTGGATTTCATCGGCATTACTCTGACCGAGGAATTAGAAGAATGTTTATGCGTTATACAGAAGAAGCTAAATTAGTACATTCAATCTCGCCACATAAGCTTAGGCATTTTTTATTCACGTGGTTAAAAAAACAGAATATTGATGATGCCTTTATTCAACCGTATTCAGGTCACTCAAAACGAGAGTCTTTGGAGATATACTCAAAGTTATCATTAGCAGATGCACAAGGGAAGTATGATGATGTTATTGGGGACTTTCCTGTATGAAATTAACCCAGACTGACCCACAGCGCAAGTTCCGGAGCAATAGGCCAATATGATGGCATTTTGAATGATCATTTTGCAAATAGCAGTTTTTTCTTGGTCTTCTCTTTCAGCTTCATTAACCTCCTGATTTGGCGCAAACGATACAGCTTTAGAGAATTTATTGGATAGTTTCCCTTTATTTAACTGCTTTTCAATTGATTGGCGCAACTCAACGCTGTCAATATAATTCAGAATAAAGATAGATTTGATAATTTTACCAAACTCTTGAATCGCTTCTTGTAAAGCGTGCTTTTTATCATAAGAAGA
>NZ_JBXTEF010000145.1:0-3950 GCF_057495195.1 Cysteiniphilum sp.
AAAAGATCCCTATAAACCTATGCGTTAGCGAAGGGGTGGATGCGAAGCAGACGGGGTAGTCTTTAAAAAATCGCAAAATGCGCAACTCCAATAAATTTAATAAACGAAATCGGAGAACATAATATAATGACTTGCATGACAAGCTACACAGAACAACTAAGCCAATACGCTGCCAAGCACGACACCGGTGAATATATTAAAAGCTTTAACCCCGCCAACAATGAACTATTGGCTAAGGTGCCAAGCTTAGGTGTTTCACATTTACAACAAACCATTAGTGAGGCCCAAGATGCTTTCATTCATTGGCGTAAGATCCCAGCACCACAACGCGCGGAACTGGTACGTTTAATTGGTGAAGAGCTAAGAAAGCATAAAGATCAGTTAGGAAGTTTGGTATCCCTTGAGATGGGCAAATCCAAACAAGAAGGTGATGGTGAAGTTCAAGAGATGATCGATATGGCGGATTTTGCCGTTGGTCAAGCGCGCATGCTGTATGGCAAATCAATGCATTCAGAGCGCCCAGATCATCGTATGTTTGAACAATGGCACCCGCTTGGTGTTGTCGGTGTGATCTCAGCCTATAACTTCCCTGTTGCTGTGTGGTCATGGAATGCCTTTATTGCCGCGATTTGCGGTAACACAGTTGTTTGGAATCCATCGCCAAAAACACCTCTTTGTGCCTTAGCAATTCAAGAGATTTGTGATCGCGTGACCAAGGCACACAACTTCCCAAATGTTTTTACTTCTGTTGTTTCAAAGAGTGTTGATGTTTCTAAAGCACTGGTTGCTGATGAGCGCATAGCACTGATGTCTTTCACAGGTTCAACTACCGTGGGACGCGAGGTTGGTGCACGTGTTGCTGAGCGCTTTGGTAAATCACTGCTTGAATTAGGTGGTAACAATGCCGCAATTATTGATGAGTCTGCTGATTTAAAATTAGCAATTCCTGCTGTTGTCTTTGGTGCAGTTGGGACAGCGGGTCAACGCTGTACTTCACTCCGTCGTTTACTTGTGCACAAGAACATCTATCAAGATGTTATTAAACGCCTACAAAATGCTTATAAGCAAATCACTGTCGGTGATCCACTAGATACTAACAACCTTATGGGACCTTTGATTGATCAAAACCTTGTTGGTATTTATCAAAAAGCAGTTGCTCGCGCTAAAGAATTAGGTGGTAATGTCCTTTTTGGTGGCAATGTAATTAACAAGCCAGGCAACTATGTCGAGCCGACAGTCATCGAGGCTAAACCTGATTGGGATATTGTTAATCAAGAGAACTTCTGCCCTATTTTATTTGTGATGCCATTTGATGATATTGAGCATGCGATTAAAATCAATAATCAAGTGGATCATGGTCTATCATCTGCCATTTTCACGCAACGTATTGATCATTCTGAGCAATTTTTATCATATGCCGGCAGTGATTGTGGTATTGCTAATGTCAATATTGGCACATCGGGCGCTGAAATTGGTGGCGCTTTTGGTGGCGAGAAACACACCGGTGGTGGTCGTGAAGCTGGATCTGACGCATGGAAAGCCTACATGCGTCGTCAAACCGTTACCATGAATTGGAGCAAGGACTTACCCCTTGCACAAGGAATCAAATTTTCACTTACAGAGTAGGAGAATAATAATGTCACAGATCGCAATTTTAGAAAACTTATGGCAGCAATATATTGAAGCCAATCCACATGTGCAGAAAATTTATGATCTTTTTTGTGATCATAATGCACAAGTGATCAATGACCATATTGCACTACGCACGATTAATGACCCGCGCATTAATCTTGACGTATTAGCCAAACCTTTTATTGCTGAAGGCTATTTTGAAAATGGTGATTATCATTTTGAAACTAAAAAACTTTACGCTAAGCACTATGAGCAAAAAGATCCAACACAGCCTAAAGTGTTTATCAGCCAATTGTTGCTTGAACAATTAAGTCCATTTGCACAACAAACCATTAAAGAATGCATTGATCAAATCCCACAAGACTTGCTTGATCATCCTCAAAAGCTATTGCTATCAGGCAACTCTTGGGGCAAACCAAGTCACGAGATTTACCAAAAATTATTAACTGAATCTGAATATGCGGCATGGTTCTATGTCTTTGGGTTTAGAGCAAATCACTTTACCGTTTTCATCAATGCATTAGATCAATTTAGCGAAGTCCATGAAGTCAATACTTTCCTTAAAAATCACGGTTTTGATTTAAATAGCTCAGGGGGTGAAGTCAAAGGCACACCACGTGATTTGCTTGAGCAATCAAGTACTAAATCAGGTATGATTAAGGTTGAGTTTACTGAAGGCGAAAAGGAAATTCCATGCTGCTATTATGAATTTGCTAAACGCTACCCAGATCACACAGGTAAACTTTATCAAGGATTTGTGGCAGCTTCTGCTGATAAAATCTTTGAAAGCACTAATGTCAATGCATAATCGAGGTTATGATGAATAACGAATCATTATGGCAGCTGCGTGAAAGCGAAGTTCCCCAGGCACTTGGTAACAATACCAAGTTATGCATTAAAAAGGCACAAGGTGCGACCTTAACCGATGTTGAGGGTAAGATTTATATCGACTTTGCCGCAGGTATTGGTTCTATGAACGTTGGGCACAATCATCCCAAAGTTGTTGAAGCGATCACCAAGCAGACACATGAATTTATCCAGCCATGCTTTCATGTGATGATTCATGCGCCTTACGTAAAGCTTGCACAAGCTTTAAATGCCTTAACGCCTGGTGACTTTGCAAAGCAAACAATGCTTTGCAATAGTGGCGCTGAAGCGGTTGAAAATGCAATTAAAGTTGCGCGCTTTACCACAAAACGCCAAGCTGTGCTGTGCTTTGATGGCGCTTTCCATGGTCGAACCTTTATGAGCATGTCCTTAACTGCCAAAGTCAAACCTTATAAACAGGGTTTTGGTGAGCTTTTTAATAACATCTATCGCCTGCCCTACCCTGATATGCATTGCAATCTTAATCACTTTAAATCATTGATCAATGATTTAATCGTGAATCAAGTTGCGTTAGAGGATATTGCTGCAATCATTATCGAGCCTGAGCTTGGTGAAGGTGGCTTTATTCCGGCAAGTATTGAAGCTATGCAATATTTGCGCCACCTTTGCAATGAGCATGGTATTGTAATGATTGCTGACGAGATCCAAAGTGGCTTTTGCCGCACCGGCAAGCTTTTTGCGATGGAACATTATCATTGTGCACCCGATATTTTAGTGATGGGTAAATCACTAGCTTCTGGTTTACCATTAAGTGCATTAACTATTAAAAAATCACTGCTTAAAGATATGCCTACGGCATCCTTGGGTGGTACTAATTCAGGTAACCCTATTGCTTGTGCCGCAGCGCTTGCTTCTCTTGAAATATTTAAAGAAGAAAATCTTGCTGATCAAGCTATGCATCTTGGCCAAGTATTACGCGACTTTTTCAATGAGCATAAAAAAACCTGTGAGTTTATTGGTGATATCAGAGGGCTTGGCGCGATGATTGGTATTGAGTTTATTGATCATAACAATCAACCCAACCCAATGATGCTCAAGCGCTTTATTAATCAGTCATTACATCATGGGTTGATTTTATTAAGTTCGGGCAGTCATAAGCATGTTTTACGGCTATTGTGTCCTTTAAATATTAGTGAGCATGAACTGACAGAGGCACTTAGCATTATGACCAAAGTATTCAATGAGCTGCGTTTGGTGACGCAAGTTTAAACAGCAATGATCAACAATAAAACAGCTGTTAATTTCAAAGCAAAAAAAGCCAAATATTTTTAATTTATCTTTACTTTGACATTGACAGGGGTGCTGCGAAGCACTATCATGCACCTCGTTTTCACGAAACAGTTGAAAACTCAATACGCACCCGTAGCTCAGCTGGATAGAGTACCTGGCTACGAACCAGGCGGTCGGAGGTTCGAATCCTTCCGGGTGCG
>NZ_JBXTEF010000146.1:0-10455 GCF_057495195.1 Cysteiniphilum sp.
CATATATATGATTATTTTGTTGTATCTGTACTAATTGGTTTTTCCCATTATATTGATAGACTGTATCAGCATAAATGAGCTGACAAGATAACAGTCCTAAAGTAAGTAGTATTTTATTCATGTTAAGCCTTTGATTTAGATAACGTTAAGTGAAAAAATAAATAGATTGAACTCTTAATTTTTATTAACTACACACAACCTTGTCAACATTACATATTAGGTTCGACGGTGCAAACATATTGAACTGTTGAGTATTGAGGATTGCCAGCTTTTAATTCACAGAACACCGCAACTGGGGAATTTTTTGGTGTGATAGGGTGCGCTATAAGGAGGTTGTCTATCACTGCGCCAATTGTTACTTTGGGCGACATAATACTTCCACTAACATCCGCCAAATCACATTCAATATTTTGAGACTCTTCTGGTAATTGGCGATATGCTAATGAAAGTGCTCCTCCTGGCGCAATAAAACCTTCAAATTTATCAAAGCCAATCGGTGCTTGTATATAACGTTGGTATTCATCATAGAAATAAGAGTCAGCCTTTTTAATAGTTACAGTTAATTTGTCATCGCTTAGATTTGCAGACAAGTGCTGTTGCTGTGCTTTATTGGGATGAATCTTTGTTGGTCCAACAGCTGGATCATCATAGGTAAAAGAATAGCTATCTTGAGCGTCTTTAGATTTGACTGATAAAACAAACCCAACACCCTTTAAAAAGCCTCGATTGCCCATCGTGATCGAAAAAGACTTACCTTTTTGTAAAGTTTGATCTTTATTTAAAGTATGTTCAAACTTGCTAAAGCTATTACGATCTTGTTTTAACTCATCAAGGGTTAAGTCTTCACCGGTAGCATTGATAACAGTAACCCGTCGATCTCTACTAGAATTTAAGACAGACAGCTGATTGTTGGTTGTACTTGAAACAGTAAAAGCATTAAATTGTTCCACATAATCGTCGTCGCTTATTTTGTTACCATCTGGGTTATAGTTTTTGAAGCTAATTAACAGCATTTTCTCGTTAGCATATCGATCCCAATAAGTGTCACTAGTTTGGATAAAGTATGGGGAATAGCTTGCAGGTGCATTAAATACTTCCTGCCCGCTATCTGTCACATCATCAAAGCTATTATCAATACAGTTGCTTTGATGCCCCACTCCACAGTGCTTAATCATATCATGATCAAAAGTGCTAGGTATGTTAATTAGTTTTATATAGCTGTAGTTAGCATTTTGGTTGTGCAGTGCTATCCTGATTTTTCCAAAATCACTCATTCTGCAATTTGCTAAATTGTAATTTGCGGTATTGTTAATAATCTCAATGCTTGCTGCTTTCTCTGGATAATCAGCATAAGCTGAGCAAGATACTCCAAGAAGTAATAAAACTGTACTTTTTGACCAACGCATAAATATAACCCCATATTAAATAATTTTATAACTAATCAATCTGGCAATACACAAGCTAAAACAACATATAGACGCTAAATAGCAAAGCGCTAATAAATAGTAGCTAGCCCATATATACTTTATGTCTGTCCTACCTTTATATAACCAGTTTCAGAAAATTATATTAGCAGGTGAAAAACAATCAGTTCTTAATAAAATCTGTTGTTTTTATGATTTATATCTTGTCTAGAAAATATTACCGAAATAGCGAGCGCTATACGTTTGAGAAAAGTTGCTAGAAAATAAATTGGCGACGAAAGTCAATTATATTACTTGTATTCAATGACTTAAGCTGACGTGTTTGTTTTAACCTTTAGGGGTTAAAATATATTTCTCTTTAAGCTCTTGTTTTAATATTTTACCTACTGGATTCTTAGGTAACTCATCCAAGAACATAATGTCTTTTGGTGTTTTGTAATGGGCAAGACGCGTATAGCAGAACTCGGTAATTTCTTTGCCAGTAATAGATTGGTTATCCTCAAGCACCACAAAGGCAAACGGTTTCTCACCACTTGAGTGTGATGGTGCGCCGACAACGGCAACATCTTTGACTGCAGAGATTTGCAAAATGGTATTTTCAATTTCTTTTGGAAAGACGTTAAACCCTGAGACGATGAGCATGTTTTTCGAGCGCCCTGAAATTGTTAAGCGTCCCATATCATCCAAGAATCCAATGTCTCCTGTTTTAAGCCAGCCATCACCGGTGAAGTGCTCTTTGGTCACTTTGTCTAAATGCCAAAAGCCTGGAGATTGTTGCGGACCCTTGACCCAGATCTCACCATTCTCATTGGCAGGTAAATCATTGCCGTCATCGTCACGAATGGATATATCTGTACTAGGTAGAGGATAACCTACGGTGCCATTAAATACATCATCATCAAAACGATTAATGGTAACGGCAGGTGACATCTCAGATAGGCCATATGCCTCGTGAATGGTCACGCCTGTTACTGCTTTCCAATCATCCGCAATGCGTTTAACTGTCGACATGCCGCCACTTAATGTATATTTGAAATGTGGGAATGTCGATTGGCGGAATGTGTCATTGTGTAAAAGGGCAGCATATAAAGTGTTAATACTATTAAAGATAGTAAATGGCGTTTTTTGCATAGTCTTGACCAGAGACTTAATGTCACGTGGATTAGGAATAAGTACATGCTTAGAGCCAGCAAGGTAGAAGGTGAAAAAATTAGCCGTTAATGCAAAGATATGATATAGCGGTAATGCGCCAATAAGGATTTGTTTATCTAGCTCAACTTGTTTACCAATCCAAAGCCACACTTGTTGAATGTTAGCAACAATATTGCGATGTAATAATATGGTGCCCTTCGGCTTGCCAGTGGTGCCACTTGAGTATTGTAAGCATGCCATGTCATCACAAGAGATGGTGACACTCTGTTCATCAAATGCAAGGTGGTAATTAAGTGCTGTACTTAGCTTGTGGAATTGTGAACGGTCATGTTTGCTTTTCATGCCTTTTAAATGGGTTGCGACAAAATGAATAATTTGTTTTTTAGGAAAGTCATAAAGATCGACAAGATCCGTTGTAATCATGTGTTTAACATGTGGCAAATCTTTTTTTGCTTCTTGCACTAAATGAGCAAATGTGCTTAGTACAAAAATACCGGTGGCACCCGAGTCCTCCATGATTTCTTTGATCTCATGCGCGGTATATAGTGGATTGATGTTAACGAAGCTTGCGCCTATTTTGAGAATGCTGATAAGCACAATTGGGAATTGCAGTAAGTTTGGTAGCATAATTGCGATCTTATCACCTTGCTTAAAGCCCAACTCATAATGCAGGAATGCAGCAACTTTGTTACTGTAATGATCGACTTGTTCGTAGGTCATATCATGATCATGACAAGAAAGTGCCACGTTTTTGGGGAACTTCAATGCAGCTTGTTTTAGCATTGATGTTAATGTTTCCGTTGAAGTTGGAATTTCGCTAGGTACGCCATTTGGGTAGTGTTTAATCCATGGTTTTTCTGACATAGTGTCTTCTCTCCGTTTTTTCATAAAATCAAAAAAGCAAAAATAACAAAGCTAAAAAAGTAAATATACCAAAAATAAGCTTAGCCACATTCTAGACGTCTACCTTACGTTTTGTAAATAAATTCACTGCGAATTGCTTTAATTATGTTGCTTTGCAATATTTTTTGCATGATTTAGGGAATATTTTGGTTGGTGTTGCTTAATTTTTTACAAAATCACTGTTATATTGCTAAAGAAATGAAAGGGATCAATAAGTTTAGGGATAACTTTGTAGCATCATGAAAAACGTCACCGTTAGGACTGTTTGCGGCAAAGGTTAGCTAACATTGATCTTTAGAATACTGGATTAAGTAAGTTAAGAGTAAGGAAATGCGGATGATCAAGAAAATCTATAAATCAAGTAAAAAGTCCATGCCACCTATTTCGGTAACTGAGCAAGTAGCATTAGATGCGGGAGATTGTTGGTATGAAAAGCAAGTCTTCCAAGGTTTACCAGACTTTGATGAGTTGCATCGTTTGCAGAAGTTTCAATTAAATGATGAAGAGCTAGAGTTTTTAGATAATGAGACTAATACGCTTTGCTCAATGATTGATGACTGGCAAGTGACACATGTTGATCGTGATCTACCGGTTGCTGTATGGGATTTTATTCGTGAAAAAGGTTTTTTTGGATTGGTCATTCGCAAGGAATATGGTGGTAAAGGATTTTCGGCTGCCGCGCATTCTGAGATTGTGATGAAGATTGCAACCAAAAGTGTTTCAGCTGCAGTGACGGTGATGGTGCCTAACTCATTAGGTCCTGGTGAGTTATTACACCACTATGGCACGGATGAGCAAAAAGATATGTTCTTGCCAAAATTAGCAGCAGGTATTGATATACCATGTTTTGCATTAACTGGTCCCACGGCAGGCTCGGATGCCACTTCTTTACCGGATAAGGGCATTGTTTGCAAAGGTGAGTATAATGGGCGTGAAGTTTTGGGTATACGCTTAGAGAATATCAATAAGCGTTATATTACCTTAGCACCGATTGCTACCTTAGTTGGCTTGGCATTTCAGTTACATGACCCTGATCAATTATTAGGAGACGCAGGTAAAGAGGGCATTACTTGTGCGTTATTGCCGCATGATCACCCAGGGCTTGAAATTGGTAATCGTGCTTATCCGTTATCACAAGCCTTTATGAATGGTACCATTCGTGGCAAAGATTTGTTTATCCCAATAGATTGGATTATTGGTGGGCAAAAAATGGCAGGAGAAGGCTGGCGTATGCTGGTTGAGTGCTTATCAATTGGACGTGCGATATCATTACCTGCATGTGGCACGGCTAATACGTTATTATCAAGTGTTGCAACATCTGCATACAGTATGGTCAGAGAGCAGTTTAAATCACCAATTGGTTACTTTGAAGGTGTTGAAGAGAAAATTGCGCAAATGGGCGGTCTTGCCTATCTTGCCAATGCCACAAGGCAGTTTACCGTCGCAGCAGTTGATGCGGGTATTAAGCCCTCAGTAGCATCGGCTATTTCTAAATACCATTTAACTGAAATGGGTAGAGATGTGCTTAATAATGCAATGGACATTCATGCCGGACGTGCCGTCATTATGGGCCCCAACAATTATTTAGCGCGCGGTTATCAAGCGACACCTGTTGGCATTACCGTTGAGGGCGCTAATATCATGACGCGTAATTTGATGATCTTTGGACAGGGGGCAATGCGTTGTCATCCATATGTGCGTGATGAGTCTGAAAGCTTAATGAATAAAGATGAGAAAGAAGGCTTTGAGCAATTCTCAAAACTGATGAAAAAGCACATCAGTTATATGGTTAAAAATACAGCGCGCACCTTCTGGTATGGCGTTACCTGTGGTGCAACAGCAAAAGGGTATTCATCTAAGTTCAATAAATATTACAAGCGCATTACCCGTTTGAGTACAGTATATGCCTGTGTCAATGATATCGCACTGGTGAGTTTAGGTGGTGCACTTAAGCGTAAAGAGCGTTTATCGGCACGTTTGGGTGATGTGATGAGTTACTTATATATGGCGTGTGCGGTATTGAAATATTATAAAGATAATGGCGAGGTCGCTGCTGATGATGTGTTTGTTAGCTGGAGCTTGCAGCATTGTCTATATGAAGCGCAAAATGCGTTATATGAAATTTTTGCCAACTTTCCAAATAAGGCGCTGGCAGGTACATTGCGTTTTATGGCGTTTCCTTATGGTAAGCCATTTAAAAAGCCAGATGACCGTTTGGATCATAAGTTAGCGCAAGCGTTATTGAAAGATGAGAAAACACGTCAGCGCATGAAATCGATGTGTTATGTACCTGAGGATGACAAGGATCCAGTGGGGCGCGTTGAGATTGCTTATCAAGCAGTACTTGCCGCAATTCCTGTGCAAAAGAAAATCAAAGAGGCGATTAAAGCCGGCACAATACCAAAAGCTAGTTGGGCAAATTCGATTGATAAGGCGCGTCAGCATAATGTCATTAGTGATGATGAGGTGACTTTGCTTAAAGATGTGATGAAGCGTGTTAATGATGTGATTCAAACGGATGAGTTTTCACCTTATGCCTTGGGGCCTAAAAATGCGCACCCAGAGTGGCGTGAAGCCTATGAGGCAATGCATAAGATGTCTGAAAAAGGTGAAAAAATAAAGACAACAGCTGAGAGCATATAAATGGAGTAACGCATTTTAGAGAAACTGTGATTTCATAAACACCCCGTCAGCCTGTGTCTGCACCCCTTTTTGCAAGAGAGGTGACGAGCTTGCGAGGCGGGATGTTGAAATAGAGAAAGTGCGTAATTCCAATGAGTAAGAAATAAGAAAGTCAAAATAAGGAGACCTTTTAGATGAGTGAACTGGAGCAACTAAGTAAGTTAGAGCAGAAGTTTAACGAAATGGTGCAAGCGGTACGCGATGCAACCATTGATTTTAAGCCTGATAATAACCAAAAACTAAAGTTATATGCTTTTTATAAGCAAGCAACGGTTGGTGATGTTGAAGGTAAATGCCCATCGGTTTTAAAAATGGTCGAACGTGCTAAATGGATGGCATGGGACTCTATTAAAGGTCAATCAAAAGATCAGGCAATGCGTGGTTATTTGGCAGTTTTTGGACATGAGTTTGTTGAATCTGAAGCACCTAAGTTGTCAGCTGATATTCAAGCGGCGGTTAAGCCTGAACCCTCTAAACGCCAACATGTAGGCATTGAGAAAGTTGCAGTCCTTGGCGCTGGTGTGATGGGTGCGCAAATTGCCGCACACTTTGCTAATGCGCGCATCCCTGTAGTACTTTTTGACTTAAAGGCTAAAGAAGGTGCGCCAAATGCGTTAATTGATGGCGCGTTAAAAAAGCTTACTAAACTCAATCCGAAACCTTTTGGTTCAGCACAAGCGATCAATTATATTACTGCAGCGAATTATGAAGATAATCTTGAGCTATTAAAAGACTGTGATTTGATTATTGAGGCGATTGCTGAGCGTATGGATTGGAAAAAAGACCTGTATCACAACATCGCACCACACGTGGCAAAACACGCGATTATCGCATCTAATACCTCAGGTTTAAGCATTGAGTCATTAACTGAAAGTTTGCCAACGCATTTACATGCACATTTCTGTGGCGTACATTTCTTTAATCCACCACGTTATATGCCTTTGGTTGAACTTATCGCACATGGTGGGACTAAGCCAGAGGTGTTGGATCAGTTGGAAACCTTTTTGGTGCAAAAATTGGGTAAAAGCATTATTCGCGCCAAAGATACACCAAACTTTATTGCCAATCGCTTGGGTGTTTTCTCAATGTTGGCAACATGCTATTACACCGAGAAGTTTAATATTCCATTGGAAGTTGTCGATGGCTTAACAGGTAAGAAGCTTGGACGCGCTAAGAGTGCAACCTATCGCACGGCAGATGTGGTTGGCTTGGATACTTTCGCCCATGTTGTTGATACGATGAAAAACTCGCTCACAGATGGCTGGGAGAAAGTCTATCAATTACCCAATTGGATCCACGCATTGATCGAACAGGGTGCCTTTGGACAAAAGACAAAAAAAGGTCTTTATGTTAAAGAAAAAGATGGACTTAAAGTGCTTGATCTGCAAAGCCAAACATATCGATTATCTGATCAGAAACCTGATAAAGCAGTCACTGAAATCCTAAGTGAAAAAGACTGGTCAGTGAAGTTGGAAAAATTAAAAAACATGGATCATCCGCAAGCACAATTTTTATGGTCGTGCTTTAGAGATAGCTTCCACTATGCAGCATGTTTAGTTGGTGATATTTCTAATTATCCAAAAGATATGGATTTAGCGATTCGTTGGGGCTTTGGCTGGAAAGAAGGCATTTTTGAAACATGGCAACAAGCTGGTTGGCAGCAAGTAGCAAGCTGGATTGATGAAGATATCAAAGCCGGAAAAACGCTTTCAAGTAAGGCGCTTCCTCAATGGGTATATGCGCTTAAAGAAGGTGTTTATGGTGATAATAAATCTTTCAGTTTCACTGATAATGCACTGGTTACTCGTCAAGAATTACCTGTGTACAAACGCCAACTACACAAAGATTATGTGTTAGGTGAGCATAGCACAATGCCAAGTGTAACCTTGTATGAAAATGAAGGTGTGTGCTTATGGAGTGTTGATGATGAAATCGGTATTTTAAGCTTTAAGAGCAAGATGTGTTCCATTGGTGATGCGGTATTAGCAGGTATCTCTGAGGCGATTAAGATCGCTGAAAGCAAACTTAAAGGGATGGTTATCTGGCAGGAGCAGGATATTTTCTCTGCAGGCGCGAATCTTGAAGAGTTTGGTTTTAAATTCATGATGCATGGTAAAGAAGCTGTTTATGATGTCATTCAAAAAGGACATCAAGTGATCACGCAAGAGCTTCGTTATAGCAAAATCCCTGTGGTTGCAGCAGTTAAAGGCTTTGCCTTTGGTGGAGGTTGTGAAACATTGATGCATTGTGATGCGGTGGTTGCCGCACACGAGAGTTATATCGGTCTTGTTGAAGCGGGTGTTGGTATTATCCCTGGTTGGGGTGGTTCAAAAGAGATGGCAAAACGCGCCTCGACTGCCCAAGACCCATGGAAAGACTTTGAAAAGCGCTATAAGAACTTAGCAATGGCGCAAGTGGCAACAAGCGCGTATGAAGCCATTGAGATGGGCTTTTTGCGTGAGAGTGATACCGTGGTGATGAATAGTAAAGAAATCCTAAGTGTTGCAATCGAAAAAGCACGATTCTTAGCATACTCTAGTTATCAACCACCATTAAAGCAAAAAATCAAAGTCTTTGGTGAGGCTGGTATTGCGACCGTTAAAGGACTTTTGGTTAATATGCGTGATGGCAATCAAATCTCAGCACATGACTACAAAATCGCGACAAATTTAGCGGATGCCATGTGTGGCGGCGAGATTGAGAAAGATACCTATGTTTCAGAAGATTGGCTACTAAAGCGCGAACTTGAGAACTTTGTTGAATTGGCGCTTTCTGAGAAAAGTGCGGCAAGAATGCAGCATATGTTAGAAACGGGTAAACCATTGAGAAATTAATAAGGAGTTTATAGAAAATGACTGAACAAGCGGTATATATTGTTGCAGCGAAAAGATCAGCTGTTACTAAGGGCAAGCGTGGTGGTTTTGCCAAGAAGCGTCCGGATGATTTATTAGCGGATATTTTAAAAGAAACCGTTAAAGAATCAGGTGTAAACCCTGAGGACATCGGTGATATCGTCATAGGCTGCGCCATGCCTGAAGGTGAGCAAGGCATGAATGTCGCGCGTATCTCAACACTTTTGGCAGGGTTGCCTGATTCGGTACCTGCTTTTACCATTAATCGCTATTGCAGCTCAGGGTTGCAATCGATTGCTATTGCCGCCAATGAAATTGCTAAAGGTAATATGGATGTGGCAGTTGCTGGTGGGATTGAGTCAATGAGTATGATTCCATTTGGTGGGCATAACATCTCATTTAGTAGTGAGATTTTTACTAAAGATGAAAATGTCGCGATTGCTTATGGCATGGGAATTACTGCGGAGAACGTTGCCAAAGATTGGAATATCACACGCCAAATGCAGGATGAATTTTCATTAAAGAGTCATCAAAAAGCAACGCATGCGATCGAACATGGCTATTTCAATGATGAAATCATCCCCGTTAAGGTACATCATCGTAAGCCGGACGAGGCGAAGGCTAAGATTGTTGACAATGAAAAAACGATTACAATCGATGAAGGTGCGCGTAAAGATACATCGATTGAGGCGCTAGCTAAACTTAAACCTGTGTTTGCAACGGGTGGTTCAGTTACTGCGGGTAATAGCTCACAAGTGTCTGATGGTGCAGGTGCTGTAGTATTAGTCAGTGAGTCTTATTTGAAAAAACATAATCTGACACCTCTTGGGAAATTCTTAGGATTTGCAGTTGCCGGTGTGCCAGCGCGCATTATGGGGATTGGTCCGATTAAGGCGATTCCAAAAGTGCTTGAGCAAACCAATTTAAAACTAGAAGATATCGATTGGTTTGAGTTAAACGAGGCGTTTGCCGCACAATCCTTAGCGGTGATTAATGAATTAAAGCTTGATGAGACTAAAGTAAACCCTTGTGGAGGTGCAATTGCTTTAGGGCACCCGTTAGGTGCGACAGGGACAGTGTTGACAGTTAAAGCATTGCATGGTTTAAGAAGAACCGGTAAAAAATACGGTATGGTCACCATGTGTATTGGCACAGGTATGGGGGCAGCGGGCATTATTGAGGCGTGTTAAGAAAAGGGAAACACTTTTATATGTCCTAGATTATTTGGAGTGGCCTGAAGGCATCCTTTTAAATTCGGTCACACCTTGCTTTATATATTCATTAGCTTTTTTCCTTCAAAATTTCATGGAATCTATGGCAGTTATATACCACTCACAAACCATTTTACAGTATTACTGGCATTGGATTTTCTGCACTTTTGAGCAATTCTATTTTGCCAATAGTCCTAGCTATTGCCTGCAATACAATTGCTCAAAAGACTC
>NZ_JBXTEF010000147.1:0-7593 GCF_057495195.1 Cysteiniphilum sp.
AACACATCGCATCATGCATGTGACTGATTTTAACAACTAATTTCATTTTGCTGTCACACTGCAGCTTGTAACATAAATTAGCAATAGTATGTTCAATGGTCCTCGGTGATCGACTGAGGTTTTTGGCGATTTGACTTGCTTCATAGGTTCCAGTATAGAGTTGCTTAAAACATTTTGCTTCAGATTTGGTCAGTGTAAGTGCGGTTGTGTCTATATTATAAGAGGTTTGAAGCTGTATTGGGTCAATGTCTTTTGTGATATCGAAATCTAAATGCCGCTGTTTTTCATCAAATAGGTATTGATCTAGCATATTAATACACGAGTCAAACTCTATCGTTTTGCTGTAATAGACTCCTTGTAGCTTGTTCACTGGTATGGTCGAATGTAATGCCAGTCGGGTTATTGAACCATCAGCATTATGCTTTAAATAAAATAAACCATAAAGTCCTTTAGCTTTTGTCTCTTTGATGCCGGAGTACTCAGTATCTTCATTTGATAGAAATTCACTGAGATCATGATAACAAATTAACTTTGGTAGTTTAATCAGGTTAGTATATGCAAAGCTAGGTTCTTTGCGATAGTCTGTCTCAATCCATGCCTCGTGAAATACGCTTTTTAATATCGGTTGAGCAATAACCTTACCATTAGGATATGCACGTGCATAGGAGAGTCCCTTTATCTGTAATTTGTCAGTTAAAGGGGAGATCATGTGTTTGAAGGTGCTTTCATACTTTTTATAGATGTATTGGTGTATATCGAGGATTTTAGGCATGTTCTTTTAATTACTCCTTGTAGCTAGGAAATGAGCGCATATATATCCATCACAAACTACTTTACAGCTAAATACTGCAAAATGATTTCTGATGGATATCGATATAGATTACATTCAATCTATTTTTGATGTATTTGTTCCATTGAGCTTTTTACACTATTGAATGATTGAGGTTTAATAATAGTCATTGATATAGGTGTTTAGTTTGTATGTGCTAATACTATGATTTCTTTAAGTCCCAAAAAAGCGTAAAACTACGTGATTTGACTCTGACTTGACATCGCTAGATTGTTTTTTGATCTTTTGCGATAAGGTAATATATAAAATGCTAATAAACCAGAAACAAGAGGAGAGCTTGTAGAGATGAGTAAAAGTTTAAAAAAATACAATCAAACTTCTAGACATAAAGTATTGATAATATCCTTGATGATTTGTTGTGTGGTTAGATGATCATTCTGCTTTAATTGCAAGGCGATATGTGACCTGACTGAACCATCTGGAAAGTGCTCAGCTAAACGCTTTCTTGCAACATTTCCACCAAGGAGCTGGTACAGTTTTTCGCGCACGATCACATCTTCTGCGGTCGTGCTAAATGCCCACAACTCTGTGGCACTTAAGGTGGCATTCAACAATTGAGTGTAGGTGCCTTTCTTGGTAATGAAGCGCCCTAAAAATGAAGCGCCATTGGTGCTTGGTCCATGTACTCTATATTGCAGAACATAGCGCTCGACATCATTTAAGCCAAAAACATTACTGACTTGATCAATACTGATCTTGCTACCTGATTCCATAATAAATATTGATGTTGCAAACTCAATCATCAATTTATCAAAGTCGTCCAATGACTGGGAGGCCAATGCAATTTGTATGTTACGTTTGCGACCTTCTCGCATATCGGTTATGACTTGATGACGCGTAGATTGGCAGGCTGCAGTACGGTGAAACTCATCATAGATGATTTTGCGAATCTGACTATTGTTACGCTGCAAATGCCCTAGGTGATAGGTTTTGTAAGCATGATCAAGGTGTGTAAAGTCCTCGGGTGTATGAAAAAAGTGTGCTGATGTCGCCTGCCTTGCTAACATGTATGCAATGGCTGTTTGTTTATTAGCAATGTCGCTGCCACTGTTTGCAACAGGTTCAATATCCATAGCAATAATTCTTGCATCTTTTAGATTCAAGCGTGTTGCGCCGACAAGACTTGGATATTGACGGATAATCGATGAAATGCTGCGGCAATAGTAGGAAATAAAGTCTTCGCCACTATTGAGTTTACTATCACGATATAGATCCTCAATTGCTCTTGAGTTAGCTGCAGTTACTGTGTCAGATAATTCTGGTGTTGCATAATTTTGTGCTAGTTTAGCCAGTTCATAATGTTGATGAGAAAACAATATATCGCGCACTTGCCACCAACTGAGATTGTCAGTTTGGTTAACTTCAAGTGCGTTAAGTGCTTGATCAATAGCAAGATCAATTGTCGTTATATAGGGTTTTGCTGTTTTTTTATTGCAGGCAATTGCATAAGTTTGATCAACAATTAAACTGACCATTGAGGCGATACCATCAGCTAAACCCAGTTGCGGCTTATCGGATAATAATAAACAAATGAAATTAACTAAAAATGCTTTATGTGATTGCAATGGGGCTGAGCAGCCCAAAGGTGTATCAAACGGATTGATTCGATCACTCTCAGACATTTTAAAGCGATGGTACATTACTTGATGTTGTTTGTCCTTCGCAAGTGAATCAGTTAAAAGAGAAATCAACCCGCGACTTGATGGACCAATATCAATTACAGAGATAAAAGGAAGTAAATCTTGGCCTGGTGATAAGCAAAGTGCAAGATTAATTGTATTCAATAGTACAGATTTACCAGACCCTGAACGTGCAAAAATAAGATCAATCCAACTGATTTGCAATTCAGAGCCAGGTTGATATGGCCATAGCTTACCATCACATGTCCGAAAGATAGATGCGCCATATTGCCATGGAGAAGAGGGTCTGACAATGGGCAGCATTTGAATGGTTTCAGTTAAAGGAGCGGCACTATAAGGAGCAATAGGTTGGCTACATGCCGCAGGAATATTTGAGAAATAAGCAGAAGTTGGATCTCCACTGATGTTACTAATTTCAGGTCCACCCCACGATTGTATAATTTGCATGAGTTTAGCTGCATTTTGCGACAAGGTTTCAAGCTGAGTTTTTCCAGTCCATGTGACAATTGACATAGATAAGCAAACAACAGGATCATCACTGTGATCATTGTAATATTTCAAAGACTTATGCGCCTCAACCAAGCGGCGATTATGGCTAGAGGAGAAAGTTAAAAATTGCGCTAGCATCGCTTTGCTTTGTACGATAGATAAACCATGTGGTTTGATCGAATATGAGATCCTAAATGGTAAATTGGCATCTTTTAATTGTCGAAAGAGACTGTAAAAAAATTGTGGGCTTTTGGGAAACAGCTCAACCGTCAATGGCGCATAGATAAGATCACCGACCTGAACAAAGCGTTGATTGATATTCTGTACATCAACTGGAATGATTTGCTCACATAATTTTGGCCATAGAAATGCAGAGATATCTGACAAATCAGTGACTTCATTTAAAGGTAATCTATCACCCGGTAAATACGGTTGCCAGTCTTTTGATGTTTCGTTTGGGGCAATTGACGTTCTGACTGCACGGCTTGCCTGATGGGCATCCAGTAGTGCAACGTCAAAACCAATGCGTTTAAAACTTTCATGAATATGGCTAGTAAGTGCGCTATGTATGCTACGCAATTCCGGCAAAACGGCATGTAGATATTGTGCATTTCTTGATGAAGGGAGCTTGTCTTGCTTTAAGGATTGCTCATGTCTTTTTTTAATGCGCTTAGCTGTCGCTGAAGGAAAAACCTTTAAGGTGCTCCATATCACAACATAGCACTTTTCTTGTGCCAAGTAGTTATATAACTTACGCGACTTTGAGTTATAGAGATCATCCAGTGACAAACCAATGCGTTTGGCAGTGTTTTTAGCTGAAGTGGTGAGTTGTTCAATATCAGCAATACATGCTTGTGGGTCAGATGAAAATACTACCTGTAGCTGATGCCCCGGTTTTTGAAAGATTGGCTGCAAGACATCAAATAATTGCTTGCATAGATGATCAAACTCATGCTCTCCAATAATATTACGTACGCCAGATAGTTCAAAGATTGATAGCAACTGACCGTTTTTACTGACCAGTGTATATTCGTCATCGGCTGTTTCTAAATCACAGTAACTATAAAGATCTTGCTTGAGGCTATAGCTCACCCATGCAAACAAATCTTCTACTGTTCTATGTATGTGTTTGACAATGCTCATTTTATAGTGACTCGCCCTGTTTATGTCATTTTAATCAATTATTGAAATACATAGCCTGAAGACAGATAAACCTTGTTATGATCATGATCAATCTTCAATACGGTTCCATAACCAGTGAGTGTATCACCTTGGCTGATTGATAGTATTCTGCCTTGGGCATCACTTAGCCAAGCGTATTGTGCGGTAATAGCTGTTAGATGGAATGGATGAGTGATTGCTAATTTATCGACTTGCATGCTTTTAAATTCATCACTTAACGCTTTTAATGTGTGTGACTGTTGTTCTATACTTTGTTGCAGTTGTGAGATTACATCCTGCGCTTGTGGCTTGTTGGTTAGTGTTGTGATTGATTTTTGTAGTGTGTCAAATTTTTGGCTTTGTGTTGCTTGTTGCTTTACCGCGGCAGTAACGCTTTTATCTAACGTTGATAGTGAGTTTGAGAGTGCTTCTATTGAGTGTTGAAGCTGGACTATTTTTTTATCAATTATGGATACAGCCTGTGTATTGTTACTGGCTGTTGATTCTAGAGGTAAGGTCTGTTTAGCTGGCAAATTTTGCTGATTGGCTGCAAAGCTGTCTGTGTTTGACTTTACCGTGCTAGGAGTAGGTTGACTGTCGGTGCTTGATAAACCAAAAAATACATTGTAGGCGCCATAAATGAGCAATGATGCACCTAATGCATAAATGATCCAAATGGGTTGAAAACTAAACTTTTTTTGTTTTACGTCTAGCAAATCCTCGATGTCATCCTGCGTGGGAGCGCTATCTTCCTTATCTTCCTGCATTAAATCTTCATACAGTGCACTATCTTCTTTCGTGTCACAACCATTGTTATCATCTTTGTCTAGGTGTTGATCTGTGACTGTTTCATCATGGTTGGTGGTGTCATGATTATTGTTGTGATTGTTATCTGGTATTGTTTTGTCGTTCATTGTTTATTTCTCCATTGCTTGGATTGAAAATGTTGTGCGCGTAACAGGAACTATTGTCATGTGTGAAGTATTCTAAATGCCGCTTTATGAGCTTTTTTAATCATTATCAAGGCGCATTGAATTAAAAATAATCAGCATATTTTTATTTGCGAATGATTAGGTCACTCATTAACAGCACGCCAATGGCAGTGCCCTGATCTACTGTGACGGTAGGCGGTTGGTTGAATTGTGCCTGCATAGCCTGACTGGATGCGGAACCTATTTTACCTAGTCCAGCATAAGCGGCATCTTGTACTGTTGGTTTTGGACGGGTATTGTAATCAAACCAGAATGTAGGTCGTTGTAAATCCACTTGTTGACTATTGGTGAAGTAAGTGCCAAATCCTTCTAAAAATGCAGAGGCAAATAAACTGCCATAGCGCAGCATATAATGGTTGTCAACGTCTGATGCCAATACTGTTTGTGCGGTATTTGCATCTATTGCATAAGCATTGATTGGGGTGCTTGCTGTTGCATCTTGTGGTGAGAGCGTATTGAATTTAATCACTAGTTTTTTACCCTCTCTGGAGAATGCGCCCAATAGTTTGGCGTGACGATAAGGGCCTGTAATAATCGTTGCTAGTACAGGCGTGCTAGGCTGATCACTATTTATTGCCGTGTCGATAACAGCGTACAATACACTGCCTGCGGTATAGTCGGCAGCAACATTGTTTTGCGCATTTACGGAAGCATTATCGCGATCCAAAGATGTGGTTTCTGTGCTAGATAATGTGATTGATTGTATGGTTGTACCTTGTTGATGCGTTTGCTGATTAATGACATTACGCATGCTATCAGACAGTTGATTGCGATACATTTCAAGCTGTTCGCGCTCGCGATTGGTTAATTGCTGCTCTTTTAGTTTTTGTGCAAAAAAGTTTGGCTTCTCTGGGGGCTGATTGGCTAAGTAGTCTGTTGGTGACTGTGGTTTAGAAGTTTGAGGTTCGCTTGGCTGTGCATGTGATTTATGTGCATTTTCATCACCCATTGCGAAATAGCTACTGCCATCTTGTAAGGCAGCATGCGCTTCTTTGTCAATATATTGATTTTTGAGCATTTGATACTGTGATGCTTGATTATCTTGCAAGTGTAATTCAGGCATGGATATACTGGATTTTCCCGCAGTATTTTTTGATTGTTCTGTTTTATGTCCCATTAAATTAATGGTAACAACAAAAACAACAATTACGGCAATCACAATGATTAATATACGGATACGAGGCGTGGACCAGAGACGTTTAAGCAGATTTTTAAAGGATTTCATAACGTAACATTTTTCCGTTTTTTTAGTTAGGTGATAACTCAAGTTTGACTTGCTGTCCATGTTGACTGATATAGATAATGGGCGTGTAACCTGGTAGCTCATAGGCATGGGTTGTTGTGCCATGGGTATTATCTTCTAGTTTTGATTGATATTGAGGAGACAGCAGTGTTGACTCTGTCAGTAAAAGTACTTTACTGCCGAATTGCCATGCTTTGGTATCATTATCGCCTTTGACCTTTAGCAATTTAGCATTTGAAGGCGGTACTCCAGATAATAATTGCATAAGATAGTCAGGCGCTATTTTTGGTGCAGCTTTTGCTGCTGCGTCTTTAGGGTCTTGATAGGCTTGAACTCTTAAAAATACCATATAGTCCCACTGGCTTTGCCAGTTGACTATTCTTAAGGTTATGGGTGTGTCGATATTTTTTAGCAACACAACGAGCGTACTATCGAGATAGTCTGTTTTTGCTTTGAGCATCAACAGACGATTATTTTTGCTTGCGATTACATCAATATCATTGCTATTGGCAATATTGTATTGCTCAATCGGCCAAACATTACCTTCCATGCCTTTAAATTGCAGAGAGGTTATTCCGCCTGTTGTTAAACGGATAAGTGTAGGCTCGCCCATTTTTGAGGGCAAAATCTCAATTGGAATATCTCGGGAGACAGGCTTTTTTAGCTCATCAGAGCTAGCTTTTTGCTGTTGCTTATCGCGAGATTTGATTTGTTTTACTTGCGCTGGAGATAGGGGATACATACGATCTAATACTTGTTGGTAAGCAATATCGTCAAGTGTACTATTTGCATATATCTGCACAATGAAAAATGTGCTGCTTATTATAACGCCTATTAGTTGATAGATGATCTTTTGCATTTTAATAACTCATCACCCCATGTGATACTTGATGTCAACGTAGTGAATTGTAATAAAAACAAACTGTTATGTAATGAGTATAACTACGCAATTATGGCTCATCTATAAATAAGGTGATTCTGCTTTTCATATGTGCAAGGGACATGATTTCGGTAACATTATGGTTTGTGTTTGAAAATTAATAAAAATATTTTTCCATAGAGCTTGACAGTAAACACAAAGCTCACTAGAATGCGCTGAAGTTTTCGGCAGTACGTTGAAAATCAGTGAAAGTTTCCTAGTGTCCCCATCGTCTAGAGGCCTAGGACACCGCCCTTTCACGGCGGTAACAGGGGTTCGAATCCCCTTGGGGACGCCAT
>NZ_JBXTEF010000148.1:0-12789 GCF_057495195.1 Cysteiniphilum sp.
TTAACACAATAAATTATGGATTGGCAACTCGTAAACTTTATTTTTGATTATTATTCAACCCTTGATTCGCATTATAGCAAAATCAAACAGTCCTAAAAATAAGTGATAGCAGTAATTTTTCCTTATCATTAAGGTGTTGTGTGACTTACTCAGCTAAGGAAACTATGGTTCTACGGGATCATTAAACTCAGCACAAGAGCACGCTAGAAAAATTAGTTACAAAGGCTTGATTGCGTAACTCTACGCTATTTTAATCTATCAATCGTCGATATTCTAGTGCTTATAAGGTAACTAACCATAAGTAATGACACCAATGAATGGCGCGATCATGACGGCATCAACACCAACAATGGATAGTAATACGGTGCATGAGATACTTAATGCGTTGATGTTTGTATATCAGCCAATTTTGTTAATGGTGATGGTGCTTGGCTTCATACTTATATTTATTGGATTAATCAGAATTCGGCGCCACATGCAGACGCAGCAGAGCTTTCGTTATCACTCGCCAATGGCAACGATTTTTTATTTTGTATCTGGATCAAGCTTAATTGCAGTAACAAATATTCTCCAATCATTTAGTGCTACAGTGGTTGATAGCGCATTCAACTTAAATACTTTGTTGCAGCCAGATGAGTGTAAACTCACAGGCAGTGACGTTGTTATCAACAATCCAGTATGTTATTACGCAAGCCAAGCTCTGACAGATGATCCGTTATTGCACATGCAGTATCTGCTATTTGCCGCATTGCTTGTTATTGGCTTAATTTCATTTTGCCGAGGATTGTTTTTATTAATTCACTTGGGTGAAGGGCAAGGGCAGCATGCTAGCTCTGGCGTGGCATTAGTTCACCTTATTGCGGGTGTTATTGCTGTTAACGCCGAGGGGTTGTTTAATCTAATGAATTTTCTTACGTAGTTTTCTTAAGTTACTTTCATCCATCGTGCAGAAACGATGTGGGTGTTAGTGTGTTTATCAATCAAAAAGGAGATGAAATGAAAAAGTATATAATGATGAATAAGGGATCTGTTAGCCGATTTGTGCTAGGGGTGGCGTTAGTTGCAGGTGGTGTATTATTCTCCACCTGTAGCTATGCAGCGGATAAAAATTTCACCGATTGGGCGCTTAGTATGATTCGTTTCATTGATCAGATGAAATATTTTGTTAGCGTAGTTGCAACCATTGGTGGGATGTGGTTTGTGTTTACGGGGCTTTCTGACTTAAAAAATCATCATAGTAATAAGGGAAACAACGGTGATTATGTGAGACATGGAACGGGGAAATGTTTTATTGGTGCTTGCTTGATTGGCATTGTGCCAATGACGCAAATGATTGGTTCAACCGTTACCAAAGATGCCGGCAGTGCGACAACAGACTTTCATGTTGATCCAATTAGCAAGTTTGCACCGCTTGAGCCAAGCACTCCAGCTTCTGGAGGCTAGTTGGCATGTTGTTTGTTAGGAATTGCTTTTGGTCGGGTTCAATACTGCTATTATCGTCTTGTGCATCAACAGGAGGTAGTGATTTGTTGCCGGCAAAGCAGCAAATACATCATGATGTCGATCAACAGTTAATCCAATCTGCTCAAGAGATAAAGCAGCAGCTAAATATGATGTTAACTATTGAGAAAGCACGAATGGGTAAAGTGGATATCCCCTTTCAAGCAATAGATGGACAGTATTCGGCTGAACTTGAGCAAGTGATGGCAATATCATGGTATGGTGAGGTTGAGCCACTATTGAATGATATTGCTAAAAAAATACATTTTGAATTGCAGGTCTATGGCAAAAAGCCAGACGTGGCGATATTGGTATCCATTGGTTCAACTGCAACAACACAGCAAAACAAGCTGATCGATATTTTACGTAATATTGATCTACAAATGAAATCTCAAGCGCAGCTATATATTGATGCTCAAGCGGGGATCTTAAGTTTACGTTATTTATAATGGGTGCCAATATGCTTTGGTTGTTGCAATTTGATTGTGTGTCATCAGAAATAAGTTATAAGAGGATCAGTCATTGTTAGATTTACCAGATATTGTAAAGACAGCTCATAGTAGTGACACGATGATTTGTTATCAAAGTGATGAACATTTAACGATACGTCAACAGGCAATAAAGGAAGCAGCGCAAGAGCTGGGAATTCAATCTGGCTTGGCTTGGGCAGGCTCTGTGATTAATGAGCGTTTGGAAGCTCAGGCTGCTTACCTAAATGAGATTTATAATTTTAATGTTATAACACTTGATGATAATATTTTACCTCCAGTCATTGAGTTCGCTGATCATGGATTACGTTTGGATGACTCACAAGTGAAGTTATCTTTAACGGGTGCGCGTTACCGTATTGCGCAAAAAGCACGTTTTTATACAACCTTGCCATCTTGGCGTGACTATTTGTTGCAAAATTATCAAATGCCACAGTGGCCAGATAAGGTGCTATTACCAAAAGATAAATCAGAGTTAAAGCTGTGGCATTGCGTGTTGGCAAAAGCTTGGCAGACGGGCTTAAATCAAGCAGGAGAAATATACAGTGTCAATATCGGGCGTCTGACCTTAGCGTATCGTGGTATGGTACTTTATCATCAGTTGTTGGCTTATCATATTGTAACACCAATACATGTCAAAAAACGCAGCAATGGTGTCAAAGTTAAGGATGGACAGTTAGTAATTGATGATAAGCAGTGGTATCTTGATATGCAGGCGCATTTCAATGTTGAGGCTGATCGTTGGCAACCTTTTGTTGTCAATACACCACCGACAAAACCATAAATACAGAGAATGGACTTAATGCGCTTGGAGTTGTCAAACTATTTATCCGACAATCAGTTGCTTGAGCTGTTGCAACAATGTTGTCAAAGCAAGGTTTCAGATGTGTGTTTTCAGTCGAGTAAGCCTGTTTTTATTAAGCAGCAAGGGCGTTTATTTACTTTGTCTGAGCGCTTATTAACCGTGCATGAAGTCAAGGCGATTTGTTTGAAACTCTATGGTTCAAATGTCGAGGCGGAATTAGCACGAAAAGGGGAGTTGGATTTTCGCTTTGATAGTGGGATTGATACGCATGTGGTGCGAGTAAATATTACCACTGCATTTGGTCGCAATCTTGATGGGGTGCAAATTTCTATTCGTCTTAATCAAAACCACCCATATACACTAGATCAACTTGGTGTAGCGACGAAATTATCTCAGCAGATGATTTCAGGGCGTGGACTTTTTTTGGTTAGTGGTCCAACCGGTGGCGGGAAAACAACATTGCAAGCGGCGATGATACGTTCGCGTTGCCAAGCAGCAGATATTGGTTTGAAGGTTTTGACCTATGAAGCTCCGATTGAATATAGCTTTGATCAGATTAGTGGTTTAAATGCATTGATTTGTCAAACTGAAATTCCTAGAAATCTGTCAAGCTATAGTGCAGCTGTTCGCAATGCGTTGCGTCGCAATCCTGATTTGATCATGATAGGCGAGACGCGAGATCAAGAAACTTTGTCAGCCGTACTTGAAGCAGCTTATACTGGACACGATGTCATTACAACAATTCATGCTTCTGGTGTCGTTGATGTATTCCGTCGATCCCTTAACTTTTTTCATCACGCAGATAAACATAGGGTGTATTGCGATTTGACACAAGCTTTAAGTGTGATCGTTTGGCAAAAGCTCGTTATTGATACGAGCAATCAGTTACTTGCTGTGCGTGAATATATTAACTTTGATCATGCGCTTAAGCAAAAGATGCTAACGTTATCGCCGGAGGATGGGATTGCTTACTTAAATAAAGTGATGCAACAGCGAGGTTGTGACATACAAAGTGATGTCAGAAAACAGGTTGAAATGGGTAACTTATCTGCTCAAACTTTGCAGGAGTTTGGGGTGACACTTGATGGTAAACAAAAAATAAGGCACTCAATTGATGATAAGTCTACGTTTGAAAAACAACTAAATACAATGTTTAACGATAATACGGTGGAGCAGAGGTGTAATGCGTAATACAAATACACATTGGCGTGATTCAGCATTAACGCCTAAATTTTTTATCATTGATGCCAGAGTTTGCATCCCTATTCTAGTTGTATTACTACACATGCGCATATGGACAGTGATTTTAGCAGCTATAGTATTTATCTTCTTCACTTTGCTTGAGCGTTGGCGGATCAGTTTGCCAGTTTTTCTGCGTCTGTTGCGAACAACAATTGCCGGAAATGAAAAAATTAGGGTGAAAAAATAGCAATGGCGCGCATTAAATTAAGGGGCTTGCAAAAACAGCATGAGGTCTATTCATCGGATAGTGTTCGTGATATTCGACCATTGGTGGTGCGCTTAGGCGATTTTCTGTCCTCACGCTCTGGGGCATTGATGAGTTTGATTGCATTGGCAGCCTTTATGTATATTTTGCCTGCTATTAGTGATGTGGCTTTTATCGCGGTGCTTGTCATTTTTTGGTATTCATTCTTTGCGATGCCAAGCTTGCCATTTAAGCTGCCTATATTTAGTAGATTGTTAGATAAAAATGATTTATCACCGATCAATATGCCAAAAAGAGCCTCTGGGATTTACTATTTCGGCAATGAGCTCTTAACTCGTGATCAGCTATGGTTTAATAATGATGATATGCGTACACATGTATTGGTCTTTGGATCTACAGGAAGTGGTAAGACGGAAACCTTATTATCATTGGCTTATAATGCTTTGAATCAGGGTAGTGGCTTTATCTATGTTGATGGCAAGGGCGATAATCTACTGTACGCTAAAATATTTTCGATGACCCAGAAGTTGGGGCGACAGGATGATTTGTTGATTTTAAATTATATGACCGGCGCCCAAGATATTATTGGTAAGCAACAGATTCCTTTATCCAATACCATGAACCCATTTGCAATAGGTTCGTCGAGCATGCTGTCGCAATTGATTGTGAGTTTGTTAGGTGACTCTGGCTCTCAAGGTGGTGATGGTGATATGTGGAAAGGGCGTGCAATATCCTTTGTTGAGGCGCTGATGCGACTATTGGTGTATTTACGTGATCAAGATTTACTGCGCTTAGATGCTGGTGTTATTCGTAAATATTTTGTCCTTGATACATTAGAGAAATTGGTGTTTGATCAGATTGTGACGGATGCTGAAAACAATGAAACAGAGGTTGAAGCGCAGTTTCCATTTTCAGTTGTCGATCCGTTAATGAATTATTTATCAACGCTGCCGGGGTACCAAAATAGTAATAAAGGCAAACAATCAGAAAAAGCCTATGAGCAACATGGCTATATTACGATGCAGTTGACGCGAGTGTTTGGCTCGTTAGCTGATGTTTATGCACATATTATGAAAACTGATATAGCAGAGATCGATTTCCATGATGTTATCTTAAATCGACGGATTTTGGTTGTGCTACTGCCCGCGCTTGAGAAATCCCCAGATGAGCTATCTAATCTGGGCAAATTGATTGTCGCTTCATTAAAGGCGATGTTAGCATCAGGCTTGGGCAGCAAAGTGCATGGCAGTTATGATGATGTCATTGAGACCAAGCCAACCAATGCCAAACACCCTTACTTATGTATACTTGATGAATATGGTTACTATGCAGTACCTGGATTTGCAGTTGTTCCTGCGCAGGCCAGATCATTAGGCTTTTCTACTGTATTTGCTGGTCAAGATTTGCCAGCCTTTCAAAAGGCATCAAAAGAAGAAGCGGCCTCGATTTGTGCCAATACGAACATCAAAATATGCATGAAACTAGAGGATCCAACTGAGACTTGGGAGTTTTTCCAAAAAAATGCAGGGGAAGCCTATACATCGGTCGCAAAAAATTATCAAGTGGGAGAGCATAGTGTTACAAATCGCTATCAGGACTCGCTTGAGGCGGGGGTGGAGAAACGTGCTCGTATTGATTTGATGGATCTTAAAGATCAAAAACCAGGAGAGTATCATGTGTTTTTCAAATCACAAATCATTCGAGCAAAATCTTTTTATGCGAATCCACCGAAGACGAAAGAAGTAAAAGTTAATCAGTTTGTCAAGATCAAACCAATGGATAAGGCACTGGCAACAAAGTTGCATTATGCCGTAGACTTTGACGGTGTGATCACACGTCGTACTCCGATGCCTGATGGGGTTGCGACAATCATTAGTGGTATTCAATCATATGCATCAGAAATGTCACTTAGTGAGTATTTTTATCAAGTGATTGCTATGAGACCTGAAGAAGCAGGTGATGATTTGCAGCAAGCGATTGCCGCTGAGGAGTTTATAACTGAAGAAGATGAGAAGACGAATATATCTGATTTATCTGAAACACCTGAAGCATATGAAAATAAATTAATCTACTCTAAGATTCCATTGGCTGAGAAACTAGGCAGTGTATATTTTGATATTGATTGCATTGACTTTGATGATTATTTGATCTCAGTTGAGCAGCTTAAAGCAACGTTTGAAAAGTTTGCTTTAAGCCATGGCTTATCATTTGACGAAATAAAGAAATATAAGGCAGCACTGATTGAATTAGTAGGGCAAGTAGAAACGGGTGTTTATCAAGACAATCCAAGTCAGCAGTCACTGCAAGCGTTACTTGATAGCGCACAAGATATTTTTGCCAAAGACTCGAATCACGAAGAATAGGAGTAATGTATGGATATATCACACAATATATTAGATATGTTGTCCTCACACTTACATGAAGGGCAAAAATTGCAATTTATATATCAGCAAAAGCCCATAGAAGCAGAAAAAGTGTTAGCACCAGATGGGCTGCTTGGCTTATTTATTGATAAGATAACCCCACGCTTTAAGTATGTATATAATCAAAGCATAGCGACTAAAACAACGCTCGATCGCACCAGTGTTTTAAAGCGTATTGTTGAGCTAACAGATAAGCCACACATTTGTTTTTTGGTATTATTTATCATTTACCATGAGCTTACCAATGCGCTTGATGATGGAGAGATTGATTTAGATGAATATTTTGAGTAAACAGGAGCTTAGTAATGGCAAGAGGCGGACAAGGTAATCAAGACGGTGATGGCATAGGAGGATGGTTCTATGTGATCGCTTTGCTATTATTATTCTTAGTTGGGGTGTATTATTTTTTCCATGACTGGGTGGTGACGAGCGTCTTTAGCATTAAAGCGTTCGAGTTAACGCTTGTCAGTTATCTCACAGCACAATATGATGCGGTGTTAGCTTGGGCCAGAGTAACCCTCTCCCAAGAGGTAAGTCTACAAGATATGCGTGATTTGTCTTATGTGGTTGGTGACGCACTTGTTTATCCATTGATCATTCTAACCTTTATCTTTTCTGCGTTGCTGTGGTTTTATCACCCAAAAGCACGCTTTCGTCAATTTTTGTCAATGGATCAATTAACTGATACTTTAGAAGAAGAGCTGCCTTACTATAGCGCTAAGCGTCATTTAGTTGATGATAAAGAGCAGTCAAGAGCTTGGGAAATGGCTTTATCACCAACGGAGTTTGTTGATAAGTATCAATTATTAGCTGATAGGCAGGTGGGTGACAAAAGCGTAATAGATCGTATTAAAACGCATCAATTGATGGTGGAGCAACTTGGCTCGATATGGCAAGGAGTTGATCAACTTCAACCTCATCAGCAAGTGCTCTTTGCCATTTTATCAGCGTATGCACAATATCAACGTGGCGTAGCAGATCAGTTATTGCATCAAATAGCGCTAAAAATAAAACACGATAAGCGGATTGATTTCAAACCATATCAGCCAATTATTAAGCGATATGCGTATAATGATAAAATCAGCAAAATCACGACAAAGCATGCCTATGTTTATACGGTTTTTACTGAACTTTTAATTCAAGCTAGAACAACAGGCATCGTCTGTACAGCAAATTTCTTATGGCTTAAGTATATCGATAGACAGTTGTGGTATGTTTTGAACAATGTTGGCAGACAAAGTGTGTTTTGTGAAGCAGGTGCAATCAGGGCGCATTGGTTGGCTGAGCGTGCGGTGGGTGCTGCAATACAACAGCCAATAGTTGATGAGGCCGTTAGTGGCTTACAGCTAAGTTTGTGAAGAACTGAAGTTATGTACTTTAGAAAAACTATGATTTTATAAACATCCCGTCAGCCTACGGCTGCCACCCCTCTTGAAAAGAGGGGAATTGGGTAATGATGGTTTTATATTCCCCTTTTTGCAAGAGGGGTGCTGAGCTTGCGAGGCGGGGTGTTGAAATATAAAAAGTGCGTAACTCCAATGAATAAGTATCATCAGATGATAAATTATCAGGAGTTTTACGCTTATTTTCGATGGTGTATAGCGCTTATAATCTCAATGAAAAGAAGATGCGGGAGTGTGTTATGACAGAAAACGGGTTGGACTTTTACCCATTTGCTGTGGGTTATCAGGCGCATTTAGGCTTTAGTCAAACTAAGGAATATCTTGCTATTAAAAAGCAAATTATCGCTGAATCACATAGTGAATGCGCCGGATGTGGCGTGATAATTGAGGAAGGTGAGATTGCGCAAAGTGTAATAGCGCCCGTTGATAAAGCGCATCGCAAACAAACAAAAAATTGGCGGCTGTATTGTCGATTATGCGCTAAGGTGCGTTTTTTTGATCGTTATGGTGTCACTTATGACGGTAATGATAGAATGATTTATTTGCCGGAGTTAACGCAGGCTGAGCTTAATCATTTATATCGTGCCTTGAAGCGGCATATTATTGAAAAGTCTCAAAGCTCACTGGAGGCAAAGCAGCGCTATAATGAGTTGTTAACACTGTCAGAGCCGCTAATGCAAGAAAATGCATTAGATTTAAGTCATCCTGGTGTGATGGCGTTTTATATGCAAAATAAGTCTAAGCAATTTGCGACTCAAGTCAAAGGAATACGCCTATTACCTGGATTAGATTAGGCTGACAAATTCAAACCAATGAGCACTTTTCTTGTGAATGATTTTGTGAACGCTCTTTCTGGCTTGCGCTATTATTTAATAAATAGCGCATGTGAAGGTGGGACTTGGAGATTTCAACGAATAACTCATAACGGTTTTTAACCTCAAGTTTGGCAATCATGCTTGACATTAAACCTTCGACTGTGCGATGTGAGCGGCAGATATACTCTGCGATTTCTTTTGCTTCATACTTGCCATTATAGATAGCAGTAAAGCATAAGTTTTCAGTTTTAGTGAAGCTGCTTAGTTTTCGAGTTGTTGCTTGTGCTTGATCTGTAGGCACTAATTGAGGTCCTTGATGGCTGCTACGGTAGCTGAATTCTTGGGTGTTGACAAGTGAGTCATAAGTATCCTCAATCATATTATGTAACTCTATTAGAAGGGGATCAAGCTCATAATATTTTGCTAATGTATATGCTTGGACATCGACGAAAACTCCCAACCAACTAATAGAGTCATCGGCATGATACTTTAACATGACGGGTAGTTTATAAAGTTGTGTTTGTGAGATGGACTCAAGATAAGAATAATGATAATGCTGGCTCTCAAGTTTGCTGATATATTCATGGTCCATGATAGGTGGCAGTTGCAATAGATTGTCATAGCCGTTCAACAGGTATTGATCTGCTTGTGGGCAGTTGGCGTAATGCAACAAATTTGGGTGAAATATAATGGGTATCTCTATGATATTATTATCTAGATCTGCTTTGTAATATTGCAGCGCGAGCACATCAAAGGGTAGTTGTGCATAATGAATCAGTTGTTTAAATCTGCGTTGGTATTTTTGACACCGGTAATGGTAAATATCATGAATACGAGTCATTATGTTGCAATAATATTGTCAAAACATAATATGTATTATTTCTGATCGCTGAGACAAAAAAAAGCGTAAATGTACTCATATTGTCTACAAGCCACTTGATAGCATTTCTGTCATTGTCAAATATCAGCTTAAGATTTTGTTCAGCAAGGGAAACCCAAAGTTTATAACGCTCGGCAATATACTAAAAGCCTTAGGTTTTAAGTTAGTAATTAATCAAGTATAAGTTGAGTTTTAAATTACCCCTCACCCGCGCAGCATAAGCTGCACGACCTCTCCCGCAAGGGGAGAGGTATTAGCTGATACACCTTCAACATTAAGCACCACAAAGTGAATTACGATGGGTGTGGTTTCTTTTGCGTAGTTCTCCTCTTTTTAAATACACTTGATTTTCATATGCTGATGGCATGCCTAAAAAACTAGTTTATCAGAATGGAGATCATGACGGCTCTTGGTCTGCTTTATTAACTAGCAGAGTAATTACATTAAGCCGGATGGTGTTTTGGATGAATCGTTAACTTTAGTTTGATTTTACAATGAAATCTTTGTGAATGATTTGATGAAGGTAACTATGGAATATATGAGGGAAATGAAATGAGTGATGATAACAAAGAAACTATTGAACTTTCACAAAAGCATAACGTGGCGTTTACTATAACAGAGCCTTCGGAAAGTGAGTTTAGAAAATTAATCACTGAGGTGGGTGATGAGTTGTATACCTTAAACAAAAAAAAAGATTATGGTATATATATAAAACCTGATGAATTGCTTCAATTAAATCAAATCATATCCAAGAAAAATGATGGAGGTATAGACAAAGAATCTGCAAAAATAGCTCCTGGGGCTAAACATTTATACTGGGCAATGGCTTATTGTACTAAGATTATAGAAAGTCTAGAGACTTTAACTGGTGCGCACATGGGGTCTCAAGCAGATGCTATTGCTAAAGCAACGGAATCTTTCAAGAATAAGCGCCGCGCATTATATAAAATATTGTGCGAAGATGGTAATGTGGTGAACGTTAACAACAAGGCAAAATTGAAAGAAGTCGATAAGAAGATCTCTGATACATTCGGAGTATCTTCTCCTAAACTTAAGAAATATGGTGCATTTAAAAGCGCAATGTTGTCAATTGCAACTTTTTTTTGCAAGATTTGGCCATGGGCAAAAACTAAGATTGTTGCTGCAACAAGCGGTAATGATGCTATAGATCTTGTGAATGATTTGACTAGTTCAAACAGCTCCAAAAAGCTAGGTAAATTATTTGGCTCTGGAGAGGAAGATGCATTTTTTAAATCAGGAGTTGAGAATAGTAAAGATGAATGTCAACACGTGATGGAAAATCACGGCAAAAGAGTAGATCAAGCTGCAACTAATGTAGAAGACTTTGAAAATAAGGTACAAATAATATATAAAGAAGTTGAGGGCTATCATCATGAAAAAGAACGGAACAAAGAAGTAAATAAAAAGCTAGAGAAGCTTATGTCTAACGACACAGAGATTGAAAAGAATGTGCAAAATACAGAAAATATCACAGAAAAAACTGATCATCTGAACAATAAATCAAAAATTGAGTCTATTGATCCGGAAACAAATAGTGGGAATCCGTTAAACAAAAGAGAGGAGGCATCGAATAAATTACGAGAAAGCCATGTTTCTAACGCCACTGAAGGACTACTAGAGAAGGTGAAAAATGACAATGCAAATACAAGTGAACTATGTGGTGAATTCGATGATTTGAGCTTTTTAAATAAATCAATTGAGGTAGACAGTAATAAGGTATCAATAGATTCTAAATTCTAATAAATATTAATGGTTAAAATAGCAAAAAATGAGGAGGCAAATTATGCCTAGGTTTAAAGCAGCTGATATAGAAAATGATAATATTCCACACACCGTTAAAGCATTAAAGGATAGCTTGTTCAGCAAATCCTATAATCAAGATCAAAAACAGGTGGGCTATGATGAAAAAGACCTCGATAAATTGAACGAAGAAAATAGACTTAATTGTTTAAATGACGTTAAGGATTTAATCAATAATATATTCATAGTCGATGAAGGGACGGAGTTTAATAAACTAAGCCTAAGTTATGAAGAGTTAAAGGGAAGAATTGAAAATATTCAGTCCAATATAGACTTTGATGGGTGGGTTAAGTTAGTTCATGGATGGAGCGTTGATGCATGCAGGCAAGATAGTCGCTTATATCAGGGATTAGAAAAATTTTTGCAGCAACTTAAGACGGCTTATGCGGCTGATAATGCTAAGTTAAATGAAGCTAGACTAAACAATATAATAGAAAGACAAACAAGTAAGTTAGATGAGCAGAATATATCTATACAAACACATACAACTGATTTCAATAAAATGACTAAAAACTATCAAGCATCAGATGACCGAGTATCTTGCCTGGAAAAATCGCTTGATGAGTCACGAGTGAAAATGCGTGGACTAGAGAAGAGTATTGAGGAAATATCAAAATCTAAAAGTACTTATGAGAAAGATAACCAACTTAAAGAAAAAACAGTAGATTATATCAAGAAGCAAAATGCTTTACTTCAAGACCATAAAGAGAACAATAGAAAATTAGCGGAAAAAGTAGTAGAAAAATCAAGTGAGATTAAACGCTATAGTAAGCTTTCACAAAAACTTTCAAATAGAGTGACGGAAAGCCTAAATGCGCCTAACCACAGCCTCGAGGATTCAAGCGGTGATACTAACGTAAGCTGTAATATCAGGATAGGTCCAGATACTTATAAGGAGCTTAATGATCTGACAAAGAACAACGGACCATTTGAAAAACGAGTGTCTGAACCTGAGAGAGAATCAATTATAAGCAAGAATAACATCAACTAGTTGTAGGAACTGAGATTTAGAAGGTATTTCCCTACAAATACTATTGTCCACTCAAGCAAAGGTGGTCAATATTGTGGGAGTGCTTATCCAACTTTGAAAGTTTGTTAAGCAAGTAGGCGTTAATTTTTACCCTCCCCTCATTGGGAGTGTTCATAAAACTGTGTCAATTTAAATTTAATATTGATGTAGTGTGTTATTGCTAGAATAAACAGAGCA
>NZ_JBXTEF010000149.1:0-14073 GCF_057495195.1 Cysteiniphilum sp.
TTGTTTGGTAGCCGTGCTAATGATAGCTTAAGCGGTGGTGATATTGATTTAGCCATTGATGTTGAAATGGATAAAGAGCAATTTTGGCAGTGTAAAGTGAAATTTAAAACAGCGCTTTTGCAAATGGGTTTTGATCAAATTGCAGTGGATGTAGTGCCCTATCATTCAGAAGATGAACTTTTATCTTCTGAGATTTGTCGAACAGCAGTGAGAGTGTTTTGAATGTTGAATTAAAAATCAGGAGACCGGTGTGAGACTGACAGAATATGAGATTAAGGCAATCAAAAGCTCATTTTTAGAGGTTTTTGGTGCTGGTAGTATGTATCTTTTTGGTAGTAGAGTCGACGATGGTAAAAGAGGTGGTGACATTGATTTATACCTCGTACCTAACGAAGAGTTATCGCGAGATCAATTGCTTGAGAAGAAAATAGATTTTTTGGTTAGCGTGAAAAACTTGATAGGTGAGCAGAAAATAGATGTTATCATCGCTACGGATGAAAGTAGACTAATTGAGCAAGAAGCATCAACTAAAGGGGTTAAGCTATGAGTGGTGACAGTGTGTTGAATACATTTCAAGAAAAAATATATGAATGCAATAAGCATATTAAAAAAATTGAGACATCTAAAAAATACTTGGCAGAGCATATGCCGCTTAGTATTGAAGCCTATCAATCATTAGATGATGTCAGTTTGAGTTTTATTGATGGATTGATATATAGGTTCTTAAAGCTTCAGGATACGATGGGGGGCAAAATTTTTCCCGCTATTTTGTTATTAGCAGGGGAAGATGTAAAGAGAAAAACTTTCATAGATATTCTAAATCGTCTTGAAGAGCTTGAGGTGCTTGATAAAAATCAATGGCTTAATCTAAGAGAAGCTAGGAATGAAATAGCGCATGAATATTCATTTAATATTGCTGAAGTTGTCGATAGCATTAATCTTATTTATCACAAAAGTGATATGCTTGCAGAAATTTATATAAGAGTGTGTGAGTTTTGCAGAACAAAGTTTAATCTTGAGTTATGAGTTATGAGTTATGAGTTATGAGTTATGAGTTAAATGTTTGATATGTAATCAAGAGGCTCTTTGCTCTGTGTTAAAATGGTAAAAAAATCTCTGATATGCTTGTGATGGAATAGCAAAAAGTATATGATCTTGAGCTTAAATTGCGGCTGCCCACTGTTAATTGGTGGTTATTTTATATTCGTAGAAGATAGGACTGAAAATTAGACTTATGAAAGGTATTATTCTAGCCGGTGGTAGTGGTACACGACTTTATCCAGCAACTTTAGGTGTGAGTAAACAGTTGATTCCCGTGTATGATAAACCGATGATTTATTATCCATTATCCGTACTGATGTTGGCAGGGATCAAAGAAATTGCGGTTATTACAACAGAGCATGATCAGCCAGCATTTCAACGACTTTTACAAGATGGTAGTCAATGGGGTGTGCGTTTTGAATATATTGTACAACACTCGCCAGATGGTTTAGCGCAAGCTTTTATTTTGGCCGAGGATTTTCTGGCAGGAGATTCAGCTTGTTTGGTTCTGGGGGACAATATTTACTTTGGACATGGCTTGCCAAAGTTGTTAATTGATGCAAAAAGTGATGTTGAAAACAATGGAGACGCACAGGTGTTTGCCTACTGGGTGTCGGATCCTGAGCGTTATGGTGTTGTGGAGTTTGATGAAAACAAGCAGGTGCTTTCCGTTGAAGAGAAGCCTAAAAAGCCAAAGTCAAATTATGCCGTAACGGGTATTTATTTTTATGATTCAGATGTTTGCAAGCTTGCTAAAGAGGTAAAGCCATCGGATAGAGGTGAACTTGAGATATCCTCTTTAAATCACCTTTATCTCGAGCGGAAAAAGCTTAATGTACAGACCATGGGGCGAGGTTATGCTTGGCTTGATACTGGTACGCATGAAAGCATGATGGAAGCCTCAAGATTCGTCTCTACCATTGAGCGTAGGCAAGGCTTGAAAATAGGCTGCCCTGAAGAAATTGCCTACCATAATGGCTGGATTGATAAAGCTCAGGTATTAAAAATAGCAAAACCATTATCAAAGACGCATTACGGTAAATATTTAAAAGAGTTAGTGAATTAATTTATGAAGATTATTGCAACGGCTATTCCAGAGGTTAAAATTATTGAACCTAAGGTTTATGGTGATCATCGCGGCTTTTTTTATGAAAGCTTTTCTCAGGATCGTTATCAAGAGATGCTAGAAGTGGATTATCAATTTGTACAGGATAATCTGTCACGCTCAACCAAAGGTGTGTTACGCGGACTTCATCATCAACGAGAACACACGCAAGGTAAGCTGGTAAGTGTCTTAAGAGGAGCTGTTTTTGATGTTGCCGTTGATATACGAGTTGGCTCACCAACTTTCGGTCAGTCTGTAGCGGTTGAGTTAAATGAAGAAAACAAACGGCAGTTTTGGGTGCCACCTAGCTTTGCCCATGGCTTTGTTGTGTTAAGTGAAACAGCTGACTTTTTTTATAAATGCACGGATTATTATTACCCACAGTCTGAGCTGGCATTGAAATGGGATGATCCAAAGCTTGAAATTGAATGGCCGGTTTCAGGTATGACTTTGTCGTTATCACAAAAGGATCAAGAGGCGTTGACTCTTGATGAGTTGTTGACGCGAGGATTATTGCCAAACTATCAGGATTGGAGTTGATTTATGCATATCTTAATCATTGGTAAGAATGGTCAGGTTGGCTATGAGTTAGTTCAAGCATGCAAAATGCGCAATATTTCTTTCGATGCAACAGCTCGTGATGAGCTGGACTTAACTGATCTTGAGGGTATAAATCGCTTTTTTGCTAAACATCATAACTATGATTTTGTGATCAATGCGGCTGCTTATACCCAAGTAGATAAAGCTGAAGATGAGCCTGAATTAGCTGATCTTGTTAATCATCAGGCAGTAGGCGTGATCGCGCAAATGTGTCAGTACTATGATATCCCGTTATTGCATATATCAACGGATTATGTGTTTGATGGGCAAAAAACAACACTTTATAACGAGCTAGATGTGACTAATCCAAGTGGCGTTTATGGGTTGTCTAAGTTAAAAGGTGAGCAACAGGTTCAAAAATTAGAAAAGCACCTCATTATTCGTGTAAGCTGGGTCTTTGGGCGTCATGGTCATAACTTTGTTAAAACTATCGCTCGTTTATCAAAAGAAAAGGAAGAGCTAGCAGTTATTGCTGATCAATATGGAGCCCCGACAGCTGCTCGCGATATTGCGCGTGTGATATTAGATGTTGTGCAGAGTCAAAAGCAATGTTGGGGAGTGTATCATTATTGCGGTTTCCCATTAACAACTTGGCAGCAGTTGGCTTGTGGAGTTTTACCTTTTGTTGATGGCAAAAGGGTTTTGGCAGTTGATGCTATTGAGACTAAGGATTATCCTTTGAAAGCCAAAAGACCGCAAAATTCAGGTTTAAATGTGAGTAAAATTATTAAGGATTATGGTATCCAACAGCATTCTTGGCTTGATTATATTCAAGAAACTGTAGAGTCAGAGTAGTTAAATTTTAGAAAGGTGATATAGAAATGTTTCAAGCTAAAGTAGTCCTAGTAACGGGTGCTGCCGGGTTTATTGGCAGCAATTTTGTACGTATGTTATTAACCAGTAACAAGCATCAAAAAATCATATCATACGATAAATTAACTTATGCGGGTAATCTCAAAAATCTTGATGGTTTACCAAATGCTGAAAAGCATCTTTTTATTGAAGGTGATATTTGTGATGAGACTCAGGTTGCGAAAGCGCTAAGAGCACATAACGTTGATACTATTGTACACTTTGCCGCAGAGTCGCATGTTGATAACTCAATAGCGGATCCTAAAGTGTTCTTCGAGACGAATGTGATGGGGACCTTTAATTTACTAGAGCAGGCAAAGAAATTTTGGCTGGATGAAAAGGGGCTTGATGAGACTCAGTGTCGTTTTCATCATGTGTCTACAGATGAGGTATATGGTACTTTAACAAAAGAAGCACCGGCATTTACAGAAGGCAAAGCCTATAAACCTAATTCACCTTACTCGGCATCAAAAGCAGGGTCTGATCATATTGTGCGTTGCTACTATCATACCTATAAATTGCCAGTAACAATCTCAAATTGCTCTAATAACTATGGATCATATCAGCATCCCGAGAAGCTTATCCCTGTTGTTATCAACAGTTGTATTGAGCAGCAAGCAATTCCCGTTTATGGGGATGGCAGTAATATTCGTGACTGGCTATATGTTGCGGATCATTGTGATGCAATCCAGTGTATTCTTGAAAAAGCTCAAGTAGGAGAAGTCTATAATATTGGTGGCAAGAATGAGGTGGATAATTTAACCTTGGTTAAAACTATTTGCCAGTTGATGGATGATTATCGTCCAGATAATGCCCCACACCAAAAGCTAATTAAATTTGTCGAAGATCGCAAAGGGCATGATTGGCGTTATGCGATTGATAATAGCAAAATTCAAAATGAATTAGGTTGGAAGCCATCGCAAGACTTTGAGAAAATGTTTAAGCAGACGATTGAGTTTTATTTGCAACAGAGGACTTATGCGTAGTTTGATTCTATTTCTAAAGGATATTTTCCGTCAACGGAAAATGCTTAAATCTTTAGCTAAAAATGACTTTAAGCAGCAGTATTTGGGGTCTGCTTTAGGGATTTTATGGGCGTTTATTCAGCCAACCATTATGATTTGCCTGTATTGGTTTGTATTTAGCGTGGGTTTTAAGTCGCAACCGGTTGAAAACGTGCCATTTATCTGCTGGCTTGTTGCAGGTCTTATCCCTTACTTCTTTTTTGCAGATGCGTGGGGTAAATGTACTAATGTGGTTATAGAGTATAGTTATCTTGTCAAGAAGATTGTGTTTTCAGTTAGATTATTGCCGATTATTAAAATTATCTCGTCGTGCTATATTCATTTATTTTTTATAGTATTCACCATTGCGTTATTTGCTGTTTATGGCTTTTATCCAGACTTATATTATTTACAGTTGATTTATTATGTTTTTGCATTGTGGATTTTATTATTAGGACTTGGTTGGTTAACAGCGGCAATGCAAGTTTTCTTAAAAGATGTGACACAAATTGTCAGTATGATTTGTCAGATTCTTTTTTGGGGAACACCGATATTATATGCAACAAATATTGTGCCTGAAAAAGTTTTATTTATTTTGAAAACAAATCCCTTATATTATATTGTTCAGGGCTATAGGGATATATTTATCTCTAAACAATGGTTTTGGCAGCATCCTGTATTGACAGTATATTTTTGGGTTGTGACATTATGCATTTTTATTCTGGGCGCGTTTGTTTTTAGGCAGCTAAGACCGCATTTTGCAGATGTTTTATAATTTTTAATAGAGTTAAGAGTTAAGAGTTAAGAGTTAAGAGTTAAGATTGGCTTATGAAGTGTGAAAAGTTAGAAGTATGGAATTTGGCTAAAGAGCTGAGTGTAAATGTATACAAAATATTTGCAGACTGTAGGGACTATGGATTTAAAGATCAGATTACACGATCAGGTTTATCTATACCGAGTAATATTGCTGAAGGTATGGAAAAGAATTCAGTGAAGGATCAAGTGCGCTTTCTAGATATTGCAAAAGGTTCTGCGGCTGAGTTTGCTACACAAACATACATCGCGCAGGAAATAGGGTATATACAAGAGGAAACCGCACGATTTTGGTTAGCACAAAGCGATCAATTATTAGCGATGCTTACTAAATTGCAGCAATACTTAATGGGGAAATCATGAGTACTGAAATGAAAGGCAAAGACAAAACCGCTCCGAACTCAGGACACATAATACCTGGCTCTAAGTACATAACTCCTAACTCCGAACACATAGTTTTTAATCCTGAGCACATAACACCTAGCTCCGAAGTCCTAACACCCAACTCAGAGGTTGCAATCAAATGTAGCAACCTTACCAAAGTCTATCCTATGTACAGCAATCCAAAGGATCGTTTTAAAGAGGCATTGCATCCACTACGCAAAAAGTATCATAAAGATTTTTATGCATTAAATGATGTGTCTTTTGAGATTAAAAAAGGTGAAACGGTCGGTATTATTGGTAAAAATGGTGCGGGAAAATCGACTTTGCTCAAAATTATTACTGGTGTTTTAACACCGACTAGCGGCACAGTTGAAGTCAAGGGTAAAATTGCCTCATTATTAGAGCTGGGCGCCGGCTTTAATATGGAGATGACGGGTATTGAAAATATTTATCTTAACGGCTCAATTAGGGGTTATAGCAAAGAGGAGATTGATCAAAAACTTGAATCAATTGTCTCTTTTGCTGATATTGGTGAGCATATTCACCAACCGGTTAGAGGCTATTCAAGTGGAATGTTTGCGCGTTTAGCATTTTCAGTTGCGATTAATGTTGACCCTGATATTTTGATTGTGGATGAGGCTCTGTCGGTAGGTGATTTTGCTTTTCAGTATAAGTGCTTTATGAAATTTAAAGAATTTCAAACAATGGGAAGAACAATCTTATTTGTGACACACTCAATGCAAGAGACAGTTAGATATTGTAATAGGGCTATTTTAGTACATTCAGGAGAGGCCTTGCTCGATTCTTACAATACAGAGGAGGTGGTTTTTGAATATGAAACCTTAGTTCGTAATTCTGATAAAGTTTATAATGTATCCCCCTTAAAGGAAGATGGGAGTGAGCACAGGTTTGGAACCCATGATGCTTTGATTGAGAGTGTGTCATTTATGCAAGGCGATTCAAGTCATTTGTTATCTGGGGTAAGCACAGAAATTAAGCTCAAAATTAATTCAAAAAAACAGTTGCAAAATTTGGTTATTGGTTATTCTCTAAAGAATATTAAGGGCGTAGTTGTTTGGGGTGACAGTAGTCTTTCTGGCAAAAATGAATATTTTGAGTTGAGTGAAGGTAAATATGAGTTGATAATTAAGTTTGATGCAAACGTTGTGCCTGGAGAATATTATTTTTATGTTGGTTTGTCATCTTTTCGTAGTAAAAAAATAGATATTGACCAACGTTGGCGTTGTGAAAAAATTGTTTTTCAATCAAAGCGGCATATGTCTGAAGGGCTGGTATATGCCCCTTCAAATATTGAAATTTTTAAGGAAAAAAGGAGTTGAAAATGAAGGTGGTTGCATTTCTGCCAGTCAAAGGCAATAGTGAAAGATTTGAAAACAAAAATATTCGGTTGCTTGATGGTAAGCCGCTATTCTTACATGCGTTGGATAAGCTGTTAGCGTGTGAAGTTATTGATGAAGTTTATTTGGACTCTGATTCTGATGTTATACTTGATATGGCACAAGATCGTAATTGTAAGCTAATGAAGAGAGATAAAAGTTTAGCTTCCAATAAAACAGATGGACATGAACTTTTTTTTAATGAGGTCAAGCAAGTTAATGCTGATATATATATACAGATGTTGTGCACCAGTCCATTTATTAGTGATGAGACTATAACTAATGGTGTAAAGGTTCTTAAGGAGAATGATTGTTATGACTCAGCTGTTTTAGTGCGCTGTGAAAAACAATATATTTGGCAAAATGGGCAGCCTGCTTATTTAACAGAAAAAGGGAGAATACCTAATAGCGTAGATTTACCAGAGAGTGTTATCGAAACTATGGGCCTTTATATGATAAAAAAAGAAGCTGCTCATCTAAAACAACGAGTTGGTGAGAAACCTTATCTTTTAAAGGCATTGCCTATTGAAGCAATAGATGTTAATTATACGCAGGATTTTGATTTGGCCAATTATATTGCGGCAGGGATAAGAGAGAGTGAGCGAAGCCTTTTCAAAAACTTATCAAGTAAATTAACGAGTGCAATGCTATCAGATATTTTGGATGATCTGGGCATTGAGCATTCTACAATAACTGAACTTACCTTAAATTTGCCGTGCAAAAAGTTATTGGGGCGAGCTAAGACACTAAAATTACGTCCTCTAAATCCTGGAGAAGCCTACCAGGGGATATACGATGCCTTGAAGTCATATGAAACAATCATTACAAATGATATTATCGTTGTCGAAAATGCCTGCCCTGAGTATGCTTATTTTGGAGAGATGAATGCAAATTTAGCAATTAGATCGGGTGCTGTTGGTGCAATAATTGGTGGGAAAACTCGAGACTCTAAGGATGTTGCTGATTTGGACTTTCCTGTTTTTTCAATGGGGTATAAGTGTAAAGATGTAAGAAAGCGAGCCACGATGGAGTCTTTTAATAAGCCGATTAGCTTATTTGGAGTCACTGTTTTTGTGGATGATTTAATATTTGCTGATAATGATGGTATTGTTGTAATTCCAAAACAATATGAAAAGCAAGTTTTATCAATGGCATTTGAAACGATATCAACTGAAAGGAAAATTGTTTTTGAGATAGCTAATATGGCAACTACAGATCAAATTATTGAAAAATGTGGTTTTTTCTGATGCATCAAATAGTTTTTATTGGTTATTTGGGGGAAGGATTTGGTGACTTTCTACAAAGTTTGTCGGATGCTTCTCATGAAGTGTCTCTATGTGCTGTTGCATTTGGGGTGCACCATCAGGCCTTTCGGTTATGTAAATGTAGCTTTGATTTAATTGATATAAAGAGACTTCCAACTGTCGATGAAGTGTATGCAATCCCTAAAATATGGGATATTTTATTTCCAAATAGTTTCTTCATACTATGGAATGGTATGCACGGCATATATTCTGTGCTCGCACAATATTTTAAAAACGAACGTATACCGTTTTTAGTTGCTGAATATAGTGCAATAAGGAATTTGTATTCTATTGATGAAAGCTTATATGGAAGCGAGGTGTTGTCTGAGTGCAAATTATCAAACATTGATTTTCCGAGTCGTTTGGACTTAAAGTATTTGGAAAACTACATTATTCCAAGGTATGATAATCAACTAGCGAATAATGATGAAATTCAGATGTTAGCTCATGATGTTAGAAAGAAAATTTTGTACTTAGGTGTATGGGATGAGGCTGCTGGTTTAACAGAGCCGAATAGTTGTGAGCAGCAAAGAGAGGTGTCGCCTATTTTCCGATCCTCATATGAGGCAGTAGTGGCTGTGGCTGATAATGTTGTAGGAGATGAAAATATTCTCCTTATTATTAAACCACACCCAAATTGCACAAGAGAGGAGAAGCATCAACTTAAATTGCTGGCTGCAAAGCATGATTATTTGTACTTAGATGCTAACATTGTTGTTTATGATTTGATAAAAATTGTTGATGTTGTGATTACGATTAGTTCAACACTTGCATTTGTGGCTCTTTATCATAGAAAGCCTTTAATCTTATTAGGAAGAGAACGGTTAGCTAAAAGTGGTTACTTTAGGGTTTTAGAGAGAGAAGATATGCTGGGAGGCCTAATTAGATCGGTATTGTATGGGTATAATAATGAAAAGATACTTTCCGTTGAAGAGATTGTTTTGTGGTATCTGCTTAATGATCGAATGTATACGGTAGATCCATGTTTAATAGAGTATGGGTGCAGAACACCTATTGAGCTATGCAATAAGATATTAAATATACTAAGGTTTCAAAATGAACGAGTTGTTTCTGTTGATCCAAATCTGTATTTCAAGATAATGGGAAAAATGATAGAAACACGTGATGAGTCAATTAAGGTAATGGAGCAGATGATAGACACGCGCGATGAGTCAATCAAAGCAATGGAGCAGATGATAGATGCGCGTGATAAATCAATCAAGGCAATGGAGCAGATGATAGATGCGCGTGATGAATCAATCAAGGCAATGGAGCAGATGATAGATGCGCGTGATGAGTTAATTAGAGAGTTGAAGCAGTCTACTCAAGTTCAAGATGGAAAGTTAAAGAATGATTAAGCTGAATATTATTGATAAGCAAACCGAAACTGATGGCTATGAGAGAGCATGAAATTAAATAATTTAATAGGTAATAATGAAAAAGAAGAACTTTTGTTCTCAGATTTTTTTGATACCATAGTCCACAGAAGTGTTCCTCCGGAGCATGTGAAAAAATTATGGGCTGGAAGGTTGGAATCTGAGTTGGGGATTCAAGAGAGAGGATTGCTATATGATATGCGGTATAACATTGAGGCGCAACTTTGTCAAGAGAGCTTACAAAAGGATAATGAATTAGAGTTTAGATATGATGACATGATTAAAAAGTTGTATGCTTTAATTGATGGAATCTCTATGACATTTCCAGAGTTTCGTGAAGTGTCTATTAAAATAGAGCTTGATTTGGAGAGGGAGGTTCAATTTTTAAACTATAAGAGCCTTGAGTATATAAAAAGCAAGCGTCAAAATGGAGTTAAAGTGTATGTGGTTTCGGACTTTTATTTTAGTAAAGAGATGTTTCAATCGCTATTAGAATATCACCAAATTGAATCTTTGTTTGATGATGTTTTTATATCTGCTGAACTTATGGCGTCAAAACGCTCAGGTAGAATGTATGATAAGTTGAAAACACTGCTTAGACTCTCGGATTTAAGCTTAGTTACAATGTATGGTGATAATAAGCATTCAGATTATGTGAACGCTAAAGAGAAGGGTTTGAATGCTATATTATTAAGCTCTCAAGATGCTCATGCATATTATAAAAATTTTTTCAATTATAGAACATTTACATCTATGGCTAAATCTTTTGATAATATGTATCTGCATAGAGCTGATGTGGATTATCGAGCATTAGGGCTTTCTTTGTACTTATTTATTCAGAAACTCCATGCTCGATTGGTTAAAAATGGAGTAAATACTGTTTTTTTCATGGCTCGAGAAGGGTGGTTTTTAAAGCGTCTATTTGACGATTATTGTTTAATGATTGGTAATAAAATTACTAGTCACTATTTTTATGTGTCACGTAGAGCAACTTTTCTACCATCTCTTAAAAGTCTTCCAAAAGAGGACTTTTCACGTCTTTTTAGACAATACATAGATATATCACCTAAAGAATTTATGTTAAATTTAAATTTTTCAGAAAAGCAAATGAGTTGTATAGCGACTGAACTTGAGTGTGACGTTGAAGAGAAAATACAAGGCTTTAATTCGTCTGAGGTCTATTTCAAACTTCGAGATTTAGATCAATTTAAAGAATTTTATGAAGTAAATAGATTGACGCAAAGGGATGCAATTCAGCAGTATTGGAAGAGTTTCAACTATGATGGCAGTAACGTTTATATAGTTGATGTTGGCTGGAAGGGGTCAATTCAAGATAATCTAGTTGAAATATTTGATGAACATGTTTTTACAGGGTTTTATCTTGGGCTAAATTTTTTGTCATGTGTATCAGAAAGTAATCATAAATACGGGATTTTATTTGATCAGCTAAATAATAATGTAGCCTGTAGAGGTTTCTATGATGAGTGTACTTCTATTTATGAGGTAATATTAGCAGCTCCACACGGTAGCACCCAATATTACACTAAGCTAGGTGAGCCTGAAATATCAGAGAATAGTTATGAGAATGCGTTATATGAAAAGCAGCTTAAAAGGTACCAGCAGCAAATCTATAGTTATGTTAAATGTTTTGCTACTATAGCTGTAAACTCAGGATTTGCTAGGGGTGAAATAGAAAATTACATAGATCGTGAGTATAGAGCCTTTATTCTGTCTCCAGATAAACACCATCTTTATATTTATGATGAATTAAGCCATGTTGAAAGTTTTGGCGTTCATCAGGTTACACAATTTAAAACGGAGAGTAATAGTAAATGGAAAAATGTAAAGATTTTTATCTGCTCTCCTCGTAATTACTTGTCAGTATTTTGGCCTGCACATAAGTTAATTACCAGTGGACTTAGTTGGTTGGTACCAATTTATAAAGCTTATAGAATCGTTAAGGGGAGGAGATGAGTTATGGAGATAGCATTTTTGGTTGGTTCCGAAAAAATTAGTGGTGGAACCTATGTGATTTTCGAGCATGCAATACGTATGAATCGTAAGAAAGATATCAACGTTACATTGATAACAGAGCATAAAGTTAACCCTCAGTTAGATCTACAATGGCACCCTGAAGCAAAAGAATTGACGTGGAGAACATATTCAGAATGTTTAAGTAGTGAGTTTGACGTCTTAATAGCTACATGGTGGCGTACAGTTTATGAAATGCATAGGATTAATGCTAAGCAATATTGTTATTTTGTTCAGTCTATTGAGTCAAAGTTTTACCCGGAGGACGATGTTGAACTTAGGCAGCTTGTCGATTCTACTTATATGTTTGGGCTATCCATTATAACAGAGGCCACTTGGATAAAAAATTTCTTACAAGAGAATTATTTGTTAGATGTGAAATTAGTAAGAAATGGTATTAGAAAAGATATTTATTATAGTAAATCTTCGAAAAAAGATGAAAAATTTAGAGTTTTAGTTGAAGGGCCTCTAGGAGTGCCATTTAAAAACACCGAGAAGGCATTAGCTCTGGCAAGAAACTCACAGGCTGATGAAGTGTGGTTGCTTACCTCAAGCAGATGTAATTCCCATGAGATGGCTGACAAAGTGTTCTCCAAAGTTCCAATGCATGAAACACCACGTATTTATGAGCAATGTGATGTTCTTGTTAAATTAAGCTATGTTGAGGGGATGTTTGGGCCGCCCTTAGAAATCTTTCATTGTGGTGGAACAGCAATTGTCTATAAAGTTACAGGGTGTGATGAATATATGATCAATGGTTATAATTCTTATATTGTAGAAAAAGACGATGAGGAGCAAGTAGTTAGTTTATTAAATAATTTAGTAGTAAATAAAGAAGAGTTAGCTAGGTTAAAAGCTAACGCATCTATCACATCGAGTAAATGGCATGATTGGCAAAGCGCATCAGAGGAATTTTTATTAGCTTTGCAACAAATTTGCAAAGCGCCAAGCTTTTGTCAAAAAAAACTTGGAAGAAATATAACATTTTTCTTTAAATGGTATGAGATTGCTGTAAATTTAAGACCTCATAGTGCTAGAGAAAAGATAATTACAAGGATTAAAGAAAGGATTAAGAAAAATGCTTTTATGATGAGAGTGATAAATAAATTTAGATAAAGGTGAGGTTTTATCGATTGAATGGCGATGGTTCTTAATTCTATTCAATTCGTGAGTTTTACTAATTATATTTCTTGTGTTTATTGAGATAAAACCAGTGTAAGATATACAGCGAATTAGATTGGAAAAAGTTTTTTTGGAAATTATTAAGTGTCACAGGCAATAAAATTAGTAACTTCAGTAGTATTATATGAGGAAAAGGAGGAGGATTTGGTCAATCTCCTTAACTCATATAAAAAAGCGGTTGAATTTGCTAATAAGAAATACCCATTGACTACTTCGCTGGTATTTATTGAAAACTCTACAAACCCTGAATCTAAAGAGCTGTTGTCAAGTTTGACAGGGGAGTTAGGTTTGGCGCATTGCTATATCAAAACAACTAACAATATTGGTTATGGTGCGGCGCATAATTTGAGTTTACCGCATTCAGATGGTCAATATCATTTGATTTGCAATGCCGATATTGTCATTAAGGAGGATGCACTTTTGCATGCCTTGGAATATATGATCTCATATGATGATGTGGGCTTAATTACACCCGCTGTATATGGCAAAGATGGGCAGCGCCATCATTTATGTAAGCGTAACCCCAAGCTTTTTCACTTGTACTTAAGACGTTTCGCGCCAAATATTTTACGCAGATATTTTCAGGACTACTTGGATGCTTACGAATATCGAGATCGTTCATATAATGACATTATTGAGCAAGTTCCTTTTTGTACTGGATGCTTTATGTTTTTTAAAACAGATGTCTTAAAAAATTTGCAAGGGTTTGATGAGCAGTTTTTCTTATATATGGAAGATGCAGATTTATCGCGTCGCGCGCTTAGTTATGGTAATAATGTCTATTTGCCTCAGTGCCAGGTAACGCATGCATGGGGGCGGGGGTCGTATAATTCCAAAAAGCTAAGAAATGTAGCCATTCAATCAGCGTTAAAGTATTGGCGCAAATGGGGTGGGGTGTTTTAATGTTATCCGAGTTCCGAGTTCCGAGTTCCGAGTTCCGAGTTCCGAGTTCCGAGTTCCGAGTTCCGAGTTCCGAGTTCCGAG
>NZ_JBXTEF010000150.1:0-11379 GCF_057495195.1 Cysteiniphilum sp.
GAATCAAGATTGGGAAGGTATTGAAAAGCAAATCTACTTAAAAACAGCATAGCAGACTGTCTATGTGTTGCTTTCAATGCCAAAGAGCATCAAAAGCCTTTGAATTTTAGCGATGAAGATACGCGTTTTTTATTACACCATCCTACAGGCAACAAAATTATCACACATGATGAGTTGGAGTGGTTTTGTCAGAAGTGTTTTGGTGAAGTGGCATTATCTGCTGAGGATGCATTATTGCATGGTCAATCACTCAATATAGGCAGTGGCTTACTGTCCATAGAAGTTTTACATTAATCAATCAGGGAGAATCTCAGTGGAGAATATTAAAGCAAACAAGCTAAATAAATTAGCTTTGACAGAAGCAGGTAACAAGATATTAAAATCAGTCGTTTATGTGCTGATTAATATGTTTTGGTCTTTGTGCCTATCGAGTTTATTGATTATCAGCATCATGATATTGCAACACATCTGGTTTATGTACCTTGATGTGATCCAATATCATGCAGCCATGGAAAATATTGCTGCTAAAGCCTCAAGTGATGTCATTAGTCATTATGCCGTTTACTTAGCGTGCATTATTTTTATGTACCGAGTCATTGGTGACTTGGTTGGTAATGTTTTATCTAGTCAATAACAAAGGGGAGTAGAGATGATGCTTAAATGGATTGATTCAGGCTGAGTTGATTATAAGCCAGTAGTGATTTAATGCGATGATTTTTTAAAAGCCCATATCCAGTGGGTAGGGTGCTTTTTGCCTGATAAAAAGGCATTAGCGTAAAGAGAAAAATTGATAAGCCTTAAAACGGCACTAGCGCAAGAAATAAAAATCAACAAACAAACTAAAGACAAAAACCAAGAACCATAAAAACGAAAGAGGAAAATAAAATGTTTAAAGTTGTTAAAAACCATATGAAATCACTCATTGCTTATGTGAGTGCTGTTTTGCTGAATCTTTTTGTTGTCAGCCAGTGTTTTGCTACTGACTACTTCAGTTCAGGTAAAACCAATATTCAGGACAGCATTGGCGTAGGAAGCACCTTGTATTTCACGGTCTTTGGGGTTGGCTTATTAGGTACGATTGTTAAAGCCAAACAATCAGGAGATTGGGTTAAGTGGCTTTCTGGTTATGGTGCCTGCTTGCTAGGCTACAGCATTTTAATTTCATTCGTGTGAGATAAGTCGATGAGTGATGATCTGGATTTCAGAATACCGTCAAGGCTCAATGCGCCAAGGAAATTTTTATTTATGACGTTGGATGAATTTATCCCAGCGCTCGTAATTTTTCTGGTTGTGTTTTTTATGTTTAAGCAACCTATTATGGCACTCATTTTGGCGGGGATATGGGTTGGTATTCTTAAGTATTTTAAACAGGGTCATGGCACCGATTTTTTGATGATCAGATTGCAGCGTATTTTACCCGTCAGTGTGTTCTCTAAGGTGCCGCCTAAATCAAAGAACAAATGGCTTTTTTAGGTTGTGATGATCGATGAGCCAAGATGATAAAAGTGTAAAACAAGGTAAAAATCATGGATTTTAATTTAAGTAAAACCAAAGTGGACATTGCAAATCAGGTGAGCAAGATTCTTATTTTTGCGCTGATTGGCATTACGATTGTCGCGATCCTTGAGGGTATTTTGCTGTTTAAGTTTAAACGTGATGCAAAGGTGATTGTGGTGCCACCTATTATCACTCAGCCATTCACAGTAAGTAATACTTCGGTAGATCAAAGTTATTTGCAACAAATGACCTTATTTTTAATTGGTCTTAAGCTCAACGTAACACCGAAGACAGTAGCAGCAACACATCAGTTATTTTTAGATTATGTGGCACCTGAAGTATATGGCGCGGTTGAAAAGCAATTGATTGAAGAAACAGAGGCAATTAAAGCAGGGGATATATCCGCTAGTTTTTCCTTATCGAGCATTATTGTTGATGCCCCACAGTTAATGGTTAAGGTGTCAGGTATTTTAAAGCGTAGTTCTGGCTCAAATATTTTGCCTGATGACAATGTCACTTACCTTGTGCGTTATGAATTAAGTAATGGCACCGTCAAGCTCTTAAGTTTATCTAAATGGGAGAAGAAACATGCTTAAGCGATTTATTACCCAAGCATGCTGGGGTGCAGTATGTTTGTCATTGATGCCATTGGTAGCGGTAGCCGCTAATAATGAGGCTATCAAACCAAACTTACATTTTAATCAGCAAAATTTAGCGCTGAAACCAGATGAAAAAAATAATGAAAATAATGAAAAAAATGATAGAAAAACTGATGCTATTGAATCATCAAAGTCTACCAATATCGTAAAGCCAGAAGATGCAACAGAAGCAGTAGCGGCAGTGTCAGAAGTATCAGATCAGATAGCCCCTAAAGTTGCCAAGCCGCAAGCGCATATTATGATTCAGCCACCTGTTGTGGTCACGCTTGGCAATAATGAGACAGTGCAGCTTAGAATGAGTGAGCATCAGCTTAATCGCCTATTTGTCAAAGGTGACAGTATCAGCAATATTGACTGCCCACAGAGTTTTTGTGAAATCAGTTTTGATAAAGATGATCCATCAGGTGCGGTTAAGATCAAGTATCACACGAGTAATTCATTTACGTATCATGTGACAACACATGGTGGATACAACTTTAGCGTGAACGTCACCCCTAAAATCAATGATTCTGGCTTGGGGGATACGGTTGAATTTGTATTGATTGGTGGCAATCCAACGAAAAAAGCCACAGAGGAAGACAGTCCTTATCAAAAGCTTATTATCAAGCGTATGCGTCAGATGATACAGGATAAAGAAAGTGACAATTTCAGTTATGTTGCTGTTAAGTCAGATGATAATCAAAGTGGTAACACGATTTACGACAATTTAACCGTTCGCCCAATAAAAGCTTATCAAAGCGCGACACTTAAAGGCGTGGTATATCAGTTAACTAATACGGGTAAGCTACCAACACCTTTGGCAGAGTCACAATTTTATACGCATGGTGATCGTGCTATCGCGTTAGATCAGCACTCACTGGTACCCCATCAAAGCACTTACTTGTATGTATTAAGATAAGGGGCAGATGATGAAAGATTTTAACGAGTTTGAAGATAAAGAACTGAATAACCCAAATCAAGAGGGTGGTGATGGTTATCAAGAAGATAATCAAGGCGATCAAGATAGCTTAACTCATCAGGGTGGCAATAAAGATACCAACAAAGATAACAATGATCAGGAAGATAAGAAAAGTGCTGAAAGTAAAAATAGTGGTGATGAAGCAGCTAAGCAAAACCTAACAAAAGGTTTATTGGCAAAGATCACGGGCTTATTCAGTTTTTTGAACTTCTTGAGTTTTTTCAAGAAAAAACAAGACCAATATGATAACCAAGATCAGCAAAATGAGCAAACTGAGAGAACTGAGCAGGATCAATCATCTGATCATAGTGATGCTGATGATGATTATGAGGAAGAAAATCAAACCCTGTGGGATAAGTGTTCGCCGTATAAAAACATTATTTTTATAGGCGGCTTTGTTTTGCTGCTCATCATTGTCATTAGTTTGATTGTTCATATTAAAAACAAAAATAATAGTGTCGATAGTTTGATCCCGAATGCCAATCAGCAGACAGTGAATCTTGCTGGAGTGACAACAGATTTTACCCATGCCTATGAATCAACAGCATTGCAGTCTAATCAGATTCAGTTATCTAAATTGCAAAAGCAGTTGGATGTGATGCAAAAAAGAATGCAGGGCATTCAAGATGCAGCAAAAGAGCAAGAGGACAAACAATCTAAAACCATTCGTGACTTACAGAATCAGTTACGCGGCACCCAAGGAGCGCTGGAAAACATCAACACCAACAAGCATGGGGTTGAAACTGCCACGGATACAGATAGCAATAGTGGTGCTATGACCAATAATGCCAGTAAAGCACCACTACACTTAAACATGCTGGGTCTTTATGGCAATACACGCGCTTTAGGTAAAGATAAAACGCAAGGCTTGGATATGCAGGAAGTCGGTGGTGCGCCACAATTAGCAACACAGCAAATCTCAAGCTTTCATTTTAGTTTTGCGCAAAATGAAAAAGAAGATAACCCGTATGATGCATCAAATTTCGTGCCAACAGGGACATTTGCAAAAGCAGTGATGCTTTATGGTGCTGATGCGAATGCTGGGGTGAACTCTCAAGGAGATGCAACACCTGTTGAGTTTCAGATTTTAGAAAATGGCTATGAGCCAAATGGCAGACGTGCGCCATTGAAACACTGCTTTGTGACTGCGGGTGTGACAGGGGAAATATCATCTGAACGCGGCATTGTTAAACTCGATCGCTTATCGTGTACACGCGATGATGGCAGTGTGTTGGATATTCCTGTCGAAGGGACAGCCGTTGATATTGGGGGTAAAAATGGCATTCGCGGTATCCCTGTGATGCGTAATGGCAAAATCATAGAAATGTCAGGTCTATCAGGTTTCCTATCAGGTGTTGGTGGCGCATTATCACAAGCATCTACAACAACGAGTGTATCCCCATTAGGTGCAACACAAACTATTTCAGGCGGTGATGTATTAAAGGCAGGACTAGGACAAGGTGCGCAAACGGCTTTAGGCAAGATTGCCGATTATTACATCAAACTGGCTGAGCAATATCACCCTATCATTCAGATTAATGCGGGTGCCATGGTTGATTTGGTTTTCTTAGGTGGTTTTCACCTTGATCCTAAACAAACACGTGCCATTGGCATGCATACACCTATGCACTACGGGCAAACAGAAAAGCCGAAAAAGCCAAGCATTGCGCAAATGATTGCCGCACAACAGAGCATTGCCAATCAAAAAATGAATGAAGTCAATCAACAGTTACAACAGGCGGGGCAGTAATCATGGCAGTTGGTTTAAAGAGAAGAAATAGCGAAAGCAGTAGAAGTATGCAAGAGAGTAAAAATAACATCAATTTCATATATCAGACATCGACTGTCACTGTGACGACAAAATGGGCGCAAAAGCTGATGTTAGGTTTCATTGGCGCGGGTGTTCTGCTTTTGAGTGGTTGCGCTGCGATGAATGGTGATTTTAATTGCGACAAGATCGGTGGTCTTGGAGCAGGTTGTGTATCCATGAATGATGTATATAAAAATGTTCAAAATGGACGCATCAATGCTAACAGTGACTTAACACAAAACCCCATTGATATTGGCAACAGTCAAAACTCGAAAGCCGCTGATGCTAAAACGCTTGCTGGTGTGAAGCTTGAGATTCCCGCGGGCTTTACTCGTGCCATCCCTGACTCTGGTCAACCAGAGCGCACCAGTGATCATGTGAAGCGTATTTGGATTGCGCCGTTTAAGGACAGGCAAGACAACTATCACGATGCGTCTTACGTGTATACGGTTGTAACCCCATCACATTGGCGTGACTATCCTGTTTCAGCGATTCGCAGTGATGGATTTGGCAGTTACCTTGAAGACTAATAGAGGATAAAGAGGACGTGTTGCTATGAAATCATCTGAACAAACAAAAGTTAAAAAAGCAAATAAAATCAAAATAACGAAACACAACCCCAATCATTTAAATACATATTTACCTTATCGGTTTTATGAAGAAGATACGGCATTTTTTCATAACACTAACAGTGTGGGCTTTATGAAAGAAATGACCGTTTTAGCAGGGGCGAATCAACAGGTGATTACGCAGCTATCTTCTTTAATTAAAGATAAATTCCCAGAGGGCAAAGCGTGGAATTTTGGCTTTTCATTGGTGGGTAGTCAGCATACACATGAGGTTTTAGCCAGCAATGTTGAAGCATGTAAGGTGCGTGGTGGTGATCATGCTAAGCATGCACTTTTTGAACATGCCTTTGTAAAGAAGCATGCCATTACAGGCTTTAAATCGAACTTAGGACTAAAAACTGCATTACGTGATTACAAAGCCTATTGCTTTTTCTCCAGCAAGAGTAAACAAAAGGATGTCAAGCGTCTACTGAGGTTAAAGCAGGATGTGGAGACGGCGTTTTCAACAACAGGTATTGGTCATCGTGATTTTAAACCTGAAGATTTAATCCAGTACATTCATTTTATTGGCAACAATGATCTAAACAGTATTGCCAGTGATCAATACCAGTATGATCGTTTAAACTATCTCTCCAAACAGGTGTTATCGGGGGATACCAAGTTTGGTGTTAATGACAACAGTATTGACTGGCAGTTTCGTAATCAAAAAGGGCAAAAGCGTGCAACACGCACGGTTAATCTGTCTTTAAGATCATTGCCTTTTGAGTTTGCGCTTGGAATGGTTGCGGATTTATATGCAGACATTGCTAATGGACAAAATGCCATTCAGTGTCCATTTATCATGACGATGAATTTTGAAGTGCAGCCACTATCTACATCAAAGGCAAAATCATCGCGTAAATTAGCAGGTAAAAGACGTATTGCAGGCAATGCTAAGCTACGAGACTTTTTTCCTTTGATTGATGAAGATATACAGGAGTGGGATTTTATTGTTAAGGGTCAGGATAAGGGGCAGTTCAAGCTTGCCAATATGACCTTAGATTTAATGTTGTTTACCTCAGAAGAAAACTATGATGTTGATACAGAGACAGCTATATCCTGCTTTAAAGCCAAAGGGATGAGTTTGTCGGTTAATGAGGAGTTACAGTGGGAAGGGCTATTTAGCACACTGCCTTTTTGTAAACATGACTATAAGATGGCAGCATCACAAGCTGCAATAACACAAACGGTTACCACCTTTAATATTGCCAATATGTTGCCAATTGTTGCCGATTACAAAGGCTCAAAAGATCGCATTGGCTTAATGCTGCCAACCTTTAGAAATCAGGTGTTCTTTTTAGATAACTTTAAAACAGAGGCAGATAACTACAATATGGTGGTGTGCGCTTATTCAGGTGCTGGAAAGTCCGTTTTTATGCAGGCGTTATATGATAATCATATCCAGCGTGGCGGCGAGCTTTACTTGTTTGATAAAGGGGGATCGTCTCGCAAGTATGCTATTTCCAATAAGGCAAAGTACCTTTCTGCTAAAGATATTAACATTAATCCTTTTCGTTATATCAGTAACAGTGATGACTCAGAGTATTTGGATGCGTCTAATAAGCAGATTGCGACCTTAATTAGTGTGATGGCAGAACCTGAAGCATTGCTTGATGAAGTCGAAAAATCAGCGATTTTGGCAGCAGTGAGCTTTGTGCGCAAAAAATATGGACAGGATGCCAGTATTGAACTGGTGGTTGAGTATCTTGAAACCCATTATCACGAAATCAAGGAAATGAACCAGGAGACAGCCAATAAAATCTTTCAAGTGTATTACAACCTAAGAAAATACACGCGCAAATATAATGGGCATTATGCCAATGTGTTTTCAGGTGAGGGCAGTATTTTAGAGGATGGTAATCCTATTACGATTCTTGAGTTAGAGGATTTTGAGTATGACGAGGAGTTGTTAAAAATTGTTGTCTTTAGCTTGATGGTTGTGGTCAATGAAAAGATGTACCGATCAGGTAAGAAAAGACGCAAGATGTGTGCGTTTGAAGAAGCGTGGAAGCTGATAGGTGATAGTAGTCCGCAAACTGCCAATATGATTGAGTGTGGTTATCGTACGGCACGTAAATTTAACGGGGCATTTGTGGTCATTACACAGGGTATGGAAGACTTTTTGAATTCTAAAGCCGCAGAAGCTGCATGGAATAATGCAGGGGTTAAGATCATCATGCGTCAGAATCCTGAGAAATTTGCTGAGTATCTGCAATCTGATCGTAATATCTTTACCAATGCCGAAGCTAAGATTATTAACAGTTTTCAAAAAGCAGGCACGGCAGGCTTTTCATCACTGATGATTAAAGCAGGTGGTGTAACCACATTTAATCGTCTTTTCCTTGATCCTTATAAACGCATATTGCTGACCACTGAGCCAAACGAGGATTCAATGGTTGAGGAGTTGGTGACACAAGGAATTGATATGGATACAGCCGTTTATCTGGTGGCTGCACGTTTGTATGGCGATGAGATTCCAAGTGAGATACATGCTTATTTTGCTGATCGAGTTAAAGCATTACAAGGCGAGGTGGCTTATGCGTAAGGTAAGCACAAGCAAATCATGGGTGTTTGTTATGGCAGTCATCAGTTTTATTGCTGTGGTGGCGTTGTTGTTGTCATTAATGAATTACTTTAACCCGCCGCGTTCACTGGTATCGTTTGATGTTAACAAAACCGTCAAGTTATTTACGCAGCAACTGGCTAAGCAGAACTTAACGGCTGAGCAGCAAAAACAAGCGTTTCAGCGATTTAATGCCGTGCTGTCAGAAGTTGAATATCGTTATTGTCAAAAGTTTAACTGTACATTGATTGTTACCCCTGCGGCAGTGAGCTTTATTCCTGATGCAACACCTGTAATTCAACAGGAAATTGCTCAGCAAATGCAAGTATTAAACCGATCACAGGCGCAATCGGCTGATACTCAATCAAGTGTTAATTATTTTGCAATTAAGGGGCATGAACATGATCTTGATGAATAAGGCGCTGAAGTGGAAAAAACTGGTTGCAGTGGTTGGTGCATTAATGGCGCTACCCTTAACACCAACTAATGTGACGGCAAAAGACTTGGGTGTTTATGGCAAAACCTATCCCATCACTGAGCAGGATTTTTTGTTGTACTTAATGGCAAAAATTGCTGATTTAAAAGCTTCTGGCAAATGGGCTGATATTGAAAGACAGATGCAGGAAACTACACAAAAAGAAGCGTTAAACCCAACACAACCTTATCATTATCCAACGATTAGCAAGGGTGGGGTTTATATGGTTGATCCAACACTTACTATTGAGCATGATATTCGCCTACCTGATGGGCGCTTGCTTGCGCATAAAGGGCACAAAGTAAACCCGTTTGATTACTTGCCGCATCATTATGACAAGGTGATTATTTTTATCAATGGCACAGATATGCGTCAGGTTGAATGGGCATCACAAGCCATAACCACGATGCAGCACTCAGGACATCCTTATTATTTAATCTTAACGCAAGGTAACTTAAAAACTGCCTACGATAAACTGGGCAGAATTTACTTCGACTATCATGGCTTTTTATCGACAAAGCTCGGTATTAAGACAGTACCAAGTATTGTCAGTCAGGTAAAAAACAAATGGCAAGTCCAACAAGTCAGTTGCTCCAGTCAATATTGTCAAGGGGGTAAGGTTTGATGAGCATACTTAAAAATCTTGTGCAGAAGTTATTTCGTGGCATGGTACTGATAACTGGTTGTGCTTCGATGCTGTCGTTATCTTTTAATGAATCTTATGCCGCAGGCGCTGCTTGTACAGGTAAGTTTGTGATGCCAAGTGCGATAGACTGGAAAGGGCTTTTCCCCATTACCTTTGGTCGCATTCCAGTGGCGCAAGGCGATGCGCCTGATACGCAAAACCCTGCAATGCCTGTGTGCATGTGTCCAGCGCCACCACCTGTCTTTGAACGTATTGGGTTATCGTTTGGTTATTGGGAGCCGTATGCTTTAGTTGATGTCACCAGAACACCTTTTTGCATGGTCAATATGGGCTTTCAGATGAGCATGGGCATGAAAGAAGAAGATATTGGTGGCAGAACAACTAACAACGATCAGGACTACCCTGAGGGGAATTTCTTTCACCTTCACTGGTATAAATATCCTATTGCTTACCTTTTGAATGTCATTACTTCAATTGGATGTGTTCAGGCGGATAACTTCGATCTGGCATATATGAGTGAGTTTGATCCTGCATGGCAAGATGATGATTTATCAATGATCATCAACCCAGAAGCCTTGCTTTTCGGGAATCCTATTGCACAAATAGCTTGTTCTGCGGATGCGATTAAAACTATCCCAAACAGTCAGTTACCGATTGATGCTTTATTTTGGTGCATGGGTTCTCAAACGTCAACCGTTTACCCATTGGATGGTAACAATTTAGATGGTTATACGTCTGTGCAAAGTGCAACACTCTTATCAGAGCGTTTTAATTATAAACTACACCGCGAGGGGGTTGTTCAAGACAGTGAGCCTACGCAATACGGAATGTGTAATGCGCTTTACCATCCTATTTTACCTAAATCACGCTATCGCTATGAAATGGTGAACACTATTCCAGATGCTGCCAGTGTGCATCCGTATGGGCATATTACTTATCTATGGGAGTCAGGGCATAACAATCCTGCAACAGGTGATAATTTTGGGTTTTTGATGTGGCGTAAACGTAACTGCTGTTTATTGTAAATAGTGAGAGGGTGAGAAATGTTTAATAAATTTTGTGTGATCAGACTAGGTGTTTTGGTTTTTTCTGGTCTTTTTGGTTTCCTTGGTGTTTTAAGCACACTGTCTATGGGTTTTGCAAATTCTGTTGATCAAGTGATGTCCTATAATCAGAACATGATTAATTATCAAATGGCAGCGGCTAAAAAAGCCATTAGCCAGCATGAGGATCAATGGAAGCGTTTGCAGTTTAAAAAGTACCATCAGGCATTTAATCAACTGGGGGTAAAACAGGAAGCCCAACAAGGGGTGATGATTTTTGTCACCTTGTCGATGCCAGCGGTTTCATTAAGGCAAATTTTAATGCAGGCGGCACGCTTACATATCCCTGTGATGATTCGTGGACTGGTCAATAATGATTTTGCGACCACAAGAAAACGTGTTGCTCAAATTATCACACTTAAAAATCAGACAGTGGTTTCAGGTGGTGTTGAGATGAATCCAATCTGGTTTAGGCAGTTTCATATTACCGAAGTGCCTGCATTTGTTGCCTATAAACGTAGCCCGAATTGTGAAGCTGGAGATATATGCGCAGATACGAAGTTTGATGTGCTATCGGGCAATATTAGTGTTGATCAGGCGCTACAGATATTAAGCAATAAGCATAAAGATGTCTCTGGCAGCATTGCCAGTGGGTATTTAGTTAAAAGTGAGATAAGCAAATGGTCAGACGTATTACATTCATCACAAGCTTAATGATCGCAAGTCTTAGCTTTGCTTCACAAGCAGGCGATTACAATAACAGCGTGCCAAAGGATGAAGCATTGATGGCGCAGAAGATCAATCAAGATGCTATTTTAAATGCGCATCCAACCGATGCCTTTGGTGATAAATATAATCCAAACCCGAGCGAGACGGCTTACTATGGTGATGATGATTCTGCTATGAATCAGGCAGCACAAAGCGCATTGGCTAGCTCAGATATTGCCAAAACAGCGCATAGGGTTAAAAACAAGCAGCCAAGCACTGAAGCGTTAGAAAACTCAAGCTTTGTCAAAAGCAATAAGCTGTTTTTTACAGATGCTTACAATGTAGCGCATGGCATTTCTGATGATCAGATTGATTGTGAAAATGGACATACCTGCCACTTTGTTTTTGAGCC
>NZ_JBXTEF010000151.1:0-5300 GCF_057495195.1 Cysteiniphilum sp.
TTTACTCTTTTACTCTTTTACTCTTTTACTCTTTTACTCTTTTACTCTTTTACTCTTTTACTCTTTTACTCTTTTAAGTATTGACTTATTTCCTCATATTATCAATAATAAATTTGCATTATTTACTTATATAAGGAAATAAGTATGAAAGTATTATCAATACTGAATCAAAAAGGCGGTTCAGGCAAAACAACCCTATCAACAAATATAGCTCACGCATTAAAGTTAAAAGGATTTAAAGTCCTGCTGGTTGATGGTGATCCACAGGGTTCATGTCGTGATTGGAATGCAGCTAATAATGGCAATTTAGTTCCTGTGGTTGGCTTAGATAGGGAAACTTTGCCTAAAGACTTAGACGCTATAAAAACAGGATATGATTGGGTGATTATAGATGGCGCACCCCAAATAGCTAAATTAGCTGCTTCAGCAATAAAAGCATCAGATCTAGTTCTAATCCCAGTACAACCATCACCATATGACATATGGGCTACTTCTGATCTTGTGGATTTAATAAAAGCAAGGCAAGAAATAACAGATAATAAATTAAAAGCTGCATTTGTTATAAGCAGATCAATTAAAAATACAAAATTATCCCATGAAATTAATGATGCCCTTGAAGAATACAATTTACCTGTTTTGAAAAGCGTCACAACTCAAAGAGTAGCATACCCAACAAGCGCTACTGAGGGTGGTACTGTATTCACATCTCAAGATGAAAAAGCATCTCACGAGATTAATATGATCATGAAAGAAATAATGGAGTTATAGTATATGGCTAAGCTATCAGCAAAAAAACCTTCACATGATAATGTGATTTCATCAGGAAAAAAAGAAGCTCTTTCCGAGCTATCTGTAGAGCCAACAAAAAAATTAAATGTGAATATTCCTGAAAGCTTACATTATTCATTCAAAAAAAAATGTCTTGATGAAAAAATAAATATGAGTGAACTCATAAAAAAATGGATTCAAGATTATACACTATAATATATCTACTTATCTACTTATCTACTTATCTACTTATCATTGTTTAGCTCTAATATTTATGTCTATCTTTTTACACCAAATCAGCAATTGCAACTTTTAGCATAGTAATTTCTTTCTCAACCAACCCCTTAGTTTTTCCGCTCACGTTCTCAAGCTCTACTTTTTTGGCTTCCAAATCGGTTTTAAGTTTTGCAATTCTTTCTTCCTTAGTCGCAACTTCTAGTTCTTCAACTAAAGACTTAATTTTGCCATAGTTTAGCATCTCACCTTTAAATCTTAATGTTAGATAGTAGGGCGACATACTTTCTAAATCTTCATACTGAGCTACAACATCCTTTAAGCATCTAAGCATATCGATCTCTAATTCATCAGTTATCTTTTCGTTGGATTCATGTCTTGCAAGCAATGCTGTTATTTGCTGCTCATTGTTATTGATATAAGTATCAAAGCTATTAAACCTTTCCATTTCTTGAGCCTTACGATCTTGCACAAGCTCTTCTGCTGCATCCATTGCTGCTTTAATTTCTTGTGAGCTTGAATTATTTCCAGCATTTTCAATACAAGAAACCAGATAACCACTGATATTTTTTATGTCTCTGCCTTTTTGAATCTCACCTAATAGCTTTTCAATACCGATTTTACAAGTATCTACGCCATAAGTTTCAACATACTCTAAGGCTTTATTTCTAGGTATACCGTAAGATTGAAGTTGTGCGGCTATAATTATGTCTTGATCGTTAAGATCAAGATTAAGCGGAACATCTGGCGCTTGATGATCTATTTCTTGAGGTTGGCGTTTTGGTTGATCTAATTGCTTGCTTGTATCTTTTTTCTGAGAGAATTCAAGCGTTATATGAGTGAACCGTTTGCCTGTTTTGTGGAGTTCGTAGTCAAAAAATATATCAGTTAGATCATTTATTTCATCTTTAATAACACTTAAAACATATTTCTCAAATAAAGAGGGTTTAGTATATTTGTCTCTTAATCCAATTTTATCCTTAAATGATTCAAGTTCAAGTTTTATACTATCATTAGTTTTATACCTACTTAGCATTATCTTACATGACAGATAAACCTTTAAAGAATAAGCATTGTTTAAAGAAAAAATCATCCCATAATCTAAACTAGTATACTGTCTAAATACTGCCAATCTTTTAACCATCTCTATATGGAGAGTTATTTTAATTACTTGATCTTTTTCGACATATTCTGCATCTGTAAACCAAGAAAATAATTTGAAAGACTTAGGATTACTTGGATCCAATGGACTTGGTGTGTCAACAACTTTCTTAATCATTGACTTACATGTTTTTTTAATATCTCTTGAAAAATTAGTTGATGATATATTTGTGATTGACTGGATTAAAATTTTATCAAACTTGTAGCTTAATGGAACTTCTTCTAAATGATCTAAAATAACATCTGAATCAAGACTATTAATGCTATCACTTTTCTTTAAATACATTCTAGAGTCGCTCAATTCTTTCAATAGAAGTATTAAAATTTTAATTTCTATAATATTCCAGTTATCCTCAGTTTTTATCTCATCTAAAATATTTGACACATAAAAACTTTTATCGCATAAATCCATTTTTTCGGAACTACATTCAATCTTACGTTGCATTAGCATATCACCTTTTAACAAGAAAGGTAAGCTTTTAGTCTATACTTACCTTTGCTCTTCATTTACTTACCTTTGCTCTTCATTTACTTACTTAAAGTAAACATCATTAAATTAATAAGCCTATATATAATATGGCATACAGCTAATAGCAACTAAAGCTAATTAGCTAACTTTCTAGCTCAGGTTGTTTTTCATCCAATGATTTACAATCTATCTAATAGATTAAATAAAATAATAGATCTAATCTATCTAAGACAGGATTGATAGATTTTCTCTTTATGTTATAAATACTTAAACATTGGAAAGTGGTTATAAAAATGAAATATAAAGCTGTGATCTATCATCCATTTAATGAGAAAAATTTGGGATTCACAAAAGAGAGGTTTTCAACGTTATTAAAAAAATTTCAAGATATATCATTTCACTACCCTCATAATGAGGATTCATTTTATAAGGAAGTTATAGATGCTGATTTTATAATTGCATTAAAAATTTCAAGTGATTTATACATAAGAGCAAAAAGATTAAAAGCTGTTTTTACTTGTATGGCAGGAAGGGATGCTATACCAGAAAATAGCAATATAAAAAAATATTATGGTTATTTTCATGGAAAATTAATCAGAGAAACATTGCTTTCAGCTATGCTTGTATTTAATCAAAGGTTATTAGCATTGATTAATTGTCAAAACAATATGCGCTGGGCAAATGCAAAAGAATATGGCAATAGAACTCAAATAGAAAATCAATCCATTGCGATTATTGGATATGGTGCAATAGGTGAGTATTGTGCCAAATATTTATCTAACTTAGGAATGAAAAATATATTTGCTATTCAACGCTCTAAGCGGGAAGGTCATTGTAATAAAACCAATGCTAATTATATACATATATCAGATATGAATAAAATTATACCTTTAGTTGATCATGTAGTATCATTTCTTCCTCAATCTGAAGAAACAAACTCTATGTTTGATAGTGATTTTTTTAAAAATATGAATAGTAAGGCTTATTTTTATAATTTTGGTAGAGGTAATGCAGTGGTAGAAAATGATCTGTCTACAGCTTTAAATCAAAATGAAATACAAGGCGCTTATTTGGATGTTTTTCAACATGAACCTTTACAGAAAGAATCTAGTTTATGGAAATCAAAAAACTTGATCATAACGCCTCACATTAGCACATACTACAGTAATTATTTCAATGAATATGGTAATGAATTAATATCTCAATTAGAAGAAGCGTTATGTTTTTTATCTAATCAATGAGTTAAAAAATTTGCTAACATCATATATTCCAGCTTTTTCACATACTGTATATATCGTATCATTTCCCTTTATATGTATATTTTTTAAAATATTTTTATAATGATATTTTACATTATGAGTGCTGAAATTAAGAGTTTCAGCAATAAAACTATCCGTGTAGCCTCTAATCTTAAGAATAAGAATATTAAATTGTGTTGGTGTTAATAATAATGAAAACCTTTCTCCTTGTGAGTAATAAGAGAACTCTAGACTTTGATTGTTACTATAACTTGGGAGATCAAATATAATTTGCTCTCCCTTAGTTAAGGGGTATGATTTTATGGGAACATAAAGGTATTCATTATTTAACTCTATGCTGTTTATAATGTCGTAAGCTTTAGATAGAAAAATTTTATTGTATGTTCTTAGTATGTTTATATTATTTAAATAGAAGTCATCTAAGTCACCATCCTCTTTACCGCCGCCATATCCGAAAGATTCTATATAGGATTTATGGTATTCAACTATTTCAAGTTTGTTATATATATCAAATAATTTCTTAGCCTCTTGAGAATGGTTTGCTGTGTTATCATTACTTCTCCAAGAATGAACACCTTCAATAAGCCTTTTTTCTATATCTACATGATAGTTTTTCTTACGATAGTATTTATGCCATTCTGGTTTAGTTGTAAGATTAATGACGCTACCATCTGGATAAAATCTGGCATAGATAAAAAAATTTAAAGGTGTTTTCTTAAACAGTTCTTGGCAAATGATTTGGATTGTTTTTGAATATCTTATTGAAGCATCATTATCACTAATAATCATATGATTCATTCCTTTTGTATAAAAGATATATCCCATATAGTGATACAAAGGATATTAAAATAAGATATGCTGATACAGCATAATAACTCCATCTAGTTATATAAAGAATTATTAACGGGGTGCTGCCGCCAAATATCATAAGTGGTATATTGTACCCTAGTCCTAGAATACGGCATCTATCTTCTTTTTTTATTAATGAGGTTAAAAATCCAGGTGTCACTGCCATATACATAGCTAGAATCATACCATAAACTACTTGAATCATATAAATCAAGTATATATTTCCCGATAATATGATAGATGTATGAAAAAAAGATATAATCATGATACCAATTATACCTATGGATAATATTCTATAAGAACCAAAAACATCAGCCAATTTACCAGCAATAGGCTCAAATAACATCATTGAAGAAACACCAGTAATAGTTAAAAGTAAACTTTGAGTATGACTCAAGCCAAACTCATTAAATATAGTAGAAGACATGACTGTGAAACTATAAAAAGCAACACCACCAAAGGCTAATAAAAAAAATAATGATATAACCCATATTTCGCACCAAGGTAATCGATTTTGCATTATCTTATATATGGTCACATTTTAAGCACATAAAAGGTGA